>DASYQB010000276.1:0-4944 GCA_036005985.1 Candidatus Methylomirabilota bacterium
TTCCCATCTTCACCACCACCATCGAGGGGATCAAGTACGTCGATCCCGTTCTCATTCGCGCCGCCTCCAGCCTGGGAGCGAGCGAGCGGCAGATCTTCTGGCACGTGGTGCTGCCCGCGGCCACTCCGAACATCATCACGGGCATGCGCCTGGCCTTCGGCCTGTCCTTCTTCGTCATCGTGGCCGCCGAGTTCATCGCCGCCGACTCGGGGCTGGGCTTTCTCATCAACGACGCGCGCACCTTCTTCCTCGTCTCCAACATGCTCCTGGGAGCGGCGGTGATCGGCATCATCGGCGTGCTCGCCAATGTGCTCCTGCGCAAGCTGGAAGGCCGTCTGCTCCGCTGGCGCAAGGAATCCCGGAGCGAGGCATGAGGTCGATCCAGATCGAGGGCGTGTCGAAGAGCTATACCGAGGGCGTGCTCGCTCTCGACGAGGTCAGCCTCGAGCTGCCCGAGAACAGCTTCACCTGCCTCCTCGGGCCCTCGGGCTGCGGCAAGTCCACGCTCCTCAACATGATCGCGGGCTTCATCGAGCCCACCACCGGCCGCATCCTCGTGGACGGCCGCGAGGTGACGCAGGCCGGCGCCGATCGCGGGGTGGTCTTCCAGGAATACGCGCTCTTCCCCTGGCGCACCGCCGTCGAGAACGTGGAGTTCGGTCCCATGATCCAGGGTCTGCCCCGCCCCGAGCGCCGGGCGGTGGCCCGCCGATATCTCGGCCTCGTCGGCCTCGACGAGCACGAGGACAAGTATCCGCGCGAGCTCTCGGGCGGGATGAAGCAGCGGGTGGCCATCGCCCGCGTGCTCGCCAATCATCCGTCCGTTCTTCTCATGGACGAGCCCTTCGGCGCCCTCGACGCCCAGACCCGCGAGGTGATGCAGGAGGAGCTGCTCCGCATCTGGGAGCAGGACAAGAAGACCGTGGTCTTCGTCACCCACAGCATCTCGGAGTCCATCTTCCTCGCCGATCGCATCGTGGTCATGGCCACCCGTCCCGGCACCATCAAGGAGATCGTGGACGTGACCATGCCGCACCCGCGCGACCGCTCGAGCGCCGCCTTCGTGGCCCTCGAGCGCGAGATCAAGCGCCTCGTCCGCGAAGAAGTCGCCAAACTAGGCGTCACGTAGCAAAATGTGGAGACCGCGGGCGACTCAAAAAGGTCCAGATGCGAGGCGGTGCCCGACGGTCGCTCGCGAGGCGTACTCTCTGTACGTTGAGCGTGCGGCCGAGGGCGCCCCAATGCCGTTGCTAAATAACGCAGATGGGCCTTTTTCAGTCGCACGCTAAAGGAGACCCGATCATGGCCCGCAACGTCACCGTCGCCGCCGCCCAGATGGGCCCCAACAACGAAGGCGCGAGTCGCGAGGAGATCGTGGAGCGGATGCTCGCACTCCTCGAGCAGGCGAAGCAGCAAGGGGTGGAGCTCATCGCGTATCCGGAGATGGCCCTCACCACCTACTTCCCAAAGAAGATCCGCAAGGACTTCGATCAGTTCTTCGAGACGGAAATGCCGCCCAAGGCTCTGGAGCCGCTCCTCCGCCGCGCCAAGGACCTGCGCATCGCCGTGCACGCGGGCTTCTGCGAGAAGGCCGAAGGCAAGTACTTCAACACCGCCCTCCTCACGGATACCGCGGGCAAGCTCTGCGGGACGTTCCGGAAGATCCACCTGCCGGGGACCCGAGAGCCGGACGGCTTCGCCCAGGTCTACGAGCCCTACTACTTCGCCCACGGCGACACGGGCTACAAGATCTTCGACGCGTGCGGGGCCAAGATCGGCATCGCTATTTGCCAGGACCGCCGCTACCCCGAGAGCTATCGCGCCCTCGCCCTCCAGGGCGCCGAGATCATCCTGATCGGGTACAACACACCCATCTCCGCGCTCGCCCTCGACCTCAACGAGCTCTGCATGCGCGCGGGCGCCTACGCCAATGCCTGCTTCGTGGTGGGCATCGCCAAGGCGGGCATCGAGGACGGAGTGGAGCTGATCGGCGGCTCCTGCGTCATCAGCCCGCAGGGCCAGGTGCTCGCCAAGGCCGGCACCACCGGCGACGAGCTGATCGTGTCCCGGATCGATCTCGACCAGATGACGCCGATCCGCAAGCGCTGGAACTTCCTCGGCCGGCGCCAGCCCCAGCACTACCGCACGCTCCTCCAGCCCGTGACCGAGAAGGAGTCCCATCGATGAGCGCGACGGGCCTCCGCGCATACTCCTTCGTGCAGGAGATCCCCCAATGACCAGTCCCCGAGTCGACACCATCGTTCGCGGCGGCAAGGTCGTGAGCGCCTCGGACATCGTTGAAACCGCCGTGGCCATCAAGGGCGACAAGATCGCCGCCCTGGGCCCGGAGGAGCTTCTTCCCCCCGCCGACCGGGTGATCGACGCGGGCGGCCGCTTCGTTCTTCCCGGGCTCATCGACTGTCATCTCCATATCGGCGCCGAGTATGACGACTGGAAAACCGCGCCGCTCGCCGCCGCGCACACCGGGCTCACCACCCTCCTCCCCTTCGTCACCTATGAGGAAGGCGAGACCCTGCCTAAAGCGGTGGCCCGTCTCCGTGACGAGGCGGAGTCGCTCTCCGTCCTCGACTTCGGCTTCCACTTCATCCTGAACCACGAGCCGAAGATCCTCGACGGCCTCACCGAAGCCTTCAAGATGGGCGTCACCTCCTTCAAGCTCTTCATGACGTACAAGAAGCGGCCCAAGCGCATGGTCTCCGACGAGTTCATCGCCAAGACCATGGACATCCTGGGTCGACTGGGCGGCATCTGCCAGCTCCACTGCGAGAACGGCGATATCCTCTGTTACCTCGAGGACAAGGCCATCGCGGAAGGACGAACCGCGCCCACGGATTTCCCCGCCACCTGTCCCGACTGGACGGAGGAGGAGGCGATCAACCGCGCCATCCTCATCGGCAAGCTCACCGACTGCCCCGTCTACGTCGTCCACCTCTCCACGCGCCTCGGCCTCGAGCGCATCAAGCGCGCGCAGGCGGAAGGGCAGCGCGTGTGGGCGGAGACCTGCCCGCAGTATCTCCTCCTCAACGACAAGGAGATGGCGCGCCTCGGTCCCTTCGCCAAGATCGGCCCGCCCCTCCGCTCCTCCGACGGTGTCAACCAGGCCGCGCTGTGGGCAGGCACCGAGCAGGGCTTCGTGTCCACGGTGGCCAGCGATCATTCGCCCCGCGTGCCCGCGGCCAAGGAAGCGGGCCGGACGAATATCTTCGTGGACAAGGAAGGCAAGCCCATCCCCTTCGGCGCGCCGTCGCTCGAGACCCTGGCGCCGCTGATGTGGAGCGAGGGCGTGGTCAATCGCGGGCTGCCCGTCACGTGGATGGCCCGGGTGATGGCGGAGAATCCCGCGCGCATCTTCGGCCTCTACCCGCGCAAGGGCGCGGTGCGCGTGGGCTCCGACGCCGATCTCACCATCTGGGATCCCGCGCCCTCCTGGACCATCGAGCAGAAGCAGCATCTGGGCATCGCGGGCTTCACGCCCTACGAGGGATGGGCGGCGCGGGGCCGGCCATGGATGACTCTCCTCCGCGGCCAGGTGCTCCTGAACGGGGGCACCCTCGAGCAGAAGCCTGGCCATGGCCGATTCCTCGCGCGCTCGAGTCCCCGGGCGCCCCTCGGAGGCTCGGTGCGATGAAGGATTATCTGGAACAGCTCGCGACCTGCTTCCACGACACGAAGCTGAGCCGCCTGCCCGCCTCCACGGTGGCGGCATCGAAGCTCGTCCTCCTCGACACCATCGGGGCCATGGTGGCGGGCAGCGCGCTGCCCGAGAACGTGCGCCTGGCCCGCAGGGCGGCCATGCGGTCGCCCCACGGTCTGTGCACCCTCGCTGGCCACGGGCTCAAGTCAGACTCGCTCCTCGCCACGTTCACCAATGCCACGGCGGGCGTGGCCCTCGAGATGGACGAGGGCAATCGCCTGGGCGGCGGCCATCCCGCCATACACGTCATACCGGGCGCCCTCGCGGTGGCCGAGGAGATGGGGGCGGACGGCCGCCGCCTCCTCGAGGCGGTGATCACGGGCTACGAGGTCGGCTCGCGCCTCGGCGGCGCCACTTTCGCCCGGCCCAATGTCCACTCGCACGGCACGTGGGGCACCATCAGCACCGCGGTCGCGGTGGCCCGCCTCCACGACTTGCCCGCCGACGAGATACGCCACGTCATCAATCTCTCGGCGTCGATGACTCCCGCCAATTCCTGGACGCCCGCTCTGGAGGGCGCCACCATCCGCAACGCCTATCCCGGGCGCTCGGGGCTCGAAGGCATCCTCGCCCTCGACCTTCATCGCGCAGGATTCACCGCGCTCGACGACGCGCCGTCGGACGTCTATGGCACGCTCCTCGCCGAGAGCTTCGAGCCCGAGGCGGCGGTGGCCGGCCTGGGCGAGAGCTATCGCATCGAGCAGAACTACTTCAAGTTCCACGCCTGCTGCCGCATGAATCACCCCGCGCTCGACGCCGTCATGTCCCTCAGGGCCCAGCACCGCTTCACCGGCGACGAGGTGGCGAGCGTTCACATCACCTCCGTTCCCTTCGGGCTGCGCATGCTCGATACCGAGCCACAGAGCATGCTCGGGGCCAAGTTCTCCATTCCCTACGCGGTGGCGGCTGCCCTCGTCCTCGGCCGCACCGACACCGCGGCCTTCGAGGATCGCGTGCTCGACGACGCGCGCATCCGCGCCATGGCCAAGCGCATCGAGGTGGCCGCCGACGACGAGATGGCCCTCAAGCGCGCCGACTATCCGACGGCCCATGTGCGGATCGGGCTGCGGGATGGCCGCACGCTGTCCCAGACCACGGGGGTGGTGCGCGGCGACGCGGCCAATCCCGTGTCATCAGGCGAAGTGGTGGGAAAGTTCCTCTCGCTCGCTTCGGGAGTGCTGGGCGACCGCCGCGCTCACGAGATCATCGAGGCGGTGGACACCGTGGAC
>DASYQB010000277.1:0-13805 GCA_036005985.1 Candidatus Methylomirabilota bacterium
TGCGCTGCGCGCTCAGGTCGTAGACCTGCCAGAGAACCAGGGGAAGCGTCACGATGGTGACGAGGCTCTGCATGACAACCCACCGACGAGCGGTTTCCTCCGACGGAGTGATCCACGGTCGGAGGCGGGTCCACGAGGCTACCCTGTGGCGCATGCCGGGCCGATACTATCAGGGTTCGAGGCGCCTGATTCACCGGGCCCGGATTCCGCCGCGTGTAACGCGGTGAGAGCTCGGCAGAGGGGATTCCACGAAGGCTACCGGCGCGTTGCGCGGGCGTGGGCGGAAAGGCTGCGGAGGCCTGGTCCTAGCGGCCTCCGCCGAGGAATCGCTTGAGGGTGGCCGCGAAGAGCTCGGGTCGCTCGGTGGCGCGGCTGCCCGTGAAGTCGACCTGGGTGCCGCGCTCGGTGGTGTGATCGGCCGGCTCGAAGCGCGCGGCGATCATGAGACTGGCCGGACCCGCGCGCACGAGGAGACGATCGCTGCGATTCTCGTCGGCGAGGCGGGTGACGATGACATAGAGGCCCGAGTCGTCCGTCTCGCCGACATAGGCGAAGCCCGTCTTCTGACGGATCACCTCGAGACCGACGCCCTTCCGGGGCTTGCCCGCCGCGTCCTTGACGTAGCCGAGCACGGTATAGCGATACTGCGGCTCGTGTTCGGCGAGGGCGGGCGCGGTGACCAGACCACCGAGTCCTGCTGCGGCGAGCACGATGCCGATGAGGCTGCGCGGCCAGCGCCGCGTCACGAGCACGCGCGTCCCCTCGGTCTGGTCGGCCGGATCGGAGAGGCGCGCGGTCGGCAGCATCTAGCGTGGGGGCGGGTCGAGGACGACGGCGGTGCCGTAGGCGAGCACTTCGGTCACCCCCGGCGCCACGTCGTTGGCGTCATAGCGCATGCCGATGATGGCATTGGCCCCCGCGGCGGCGGCGTGCTCGAGCATGAGCTGGAAGGCCTCCTCGCGCGCGTGCTCGCAGAGCTCCGTGTAGAGGGTGATGTTGCCGCCGAAGAGCGTCTGGATGGAGGCGCCGATGCTCGCCACCACGTTCCGTGAGCGCACGGTGATCCCGCGCACCACCCCGCGGTTGGCGGCGATACGATACCCGTCGAAGGTGAAGGCGGTGGTGACCCACTGGCGCGGGATGGGCACGGGGGCTGCTCAGCTCGCCGACGGCTCGCGTGTGACCATGAGCTCTCCTCGGGAGAATCCGGGGAACAACGCGCCGCCGCTCACCTTGCGCTGCACCAAGGCGCGATTATACTACCCGCGCCTCATGTCCCGCCCGTTCGAGAAGGCGACGCTGGCCGATGCCGTGGGACGCCTCCGCCCCGGCATGAAGGTGCTCCTGCCCGCGGGCTGCGGAGATCCCACGGCGCTCCTCGCGGAGATCCTGCTCCAGTCAGACCGGCTGGCCCCGCTCACCCTCATGGGCGGCCTCCGCCTCGACGACTATCCGTTCGGCGCGGCCGCCTATGCCGGCAAGCTCCGCTTCGCGACGTGGCATCACTCACCCAGACTCGCCGACGCCGACCAGAGGGGCGATGTGGACTTCGTGCCCATCCGCTACTTCGACACGGTGAGCGTCTTCGCGGCGGGCGGGGCGTGGGCGCCCGACGCGGTCATCGTCCACTGCTCGCCTCCCGATCGCGCCGGCTATCTCTCGTTGGGTGTCTCCATGAGCTACCTCCTGTCCGCGGCGCGGAGGGCCCCCTGCGTGATCGCCCAGGTCAATCCGAGAATGCCGCGCACGCTTGGCAACGCGTTTCTCCATCGCTCCCAGATCGACTGCTGGGCGGAGGCCGAGCATCCCCTCGTGGAATATCCGCCTACTCCGGTGGGCGAGATCGAGCAAACCATCGCCCGCCACGTGGCCGAGCTCGTTCCCGACGGCGCCACCGTGCAGGTCGGGGTGGGCTCCATCCCCCAGGCGATCATGGAGGCTCTCTCGGGCAAGCGCGATCTCGGCATCCACTCGCTCCTCGTGGACCACATGCTTCCCCTCATTGAATCCGGCGTGATCACCAACTCGCGCAAGCGCCTCCATCGCGGGCGCATGGACGTGGGGGAGATCATGGGCACGGAGCGGCTCTTCCGCTGGGCGCACGACAATCCCCTGGTCAACATGGAGCCGTCGGACATCGTCCACGATCCGCAGGTGGTGGGCGCCCTCGGCGACTTCGTGTCCGTCAACTCCGCCCTCGAGGTGGATCTGCTCGGCCAGGTCAACGCCGAGAGCGTGGACGGCCGGCAGATCACCGGTATCGGGGGCCAGTTCGATTTCGTTCTCGGCGCCTCGCGAGCGGCGAGCGGGCGGTCCGTCATCGCCCTGCCCTCGACGGGCCGCCAGGGGAGGGTGTCGCGTATCGCGGCGCGGCTGCCCGCGGGGGCGCGCGTCACCACCCCGCGCTTCATCGCCGACTACGTGGTGACGGAGTACGGCGCGGCGGTCCTGCGCGGACAAAGCGACGCCGGGAGGGCTCGGGCTCTGGCCCGGATCGCCCACCCGGCGTTCAGAGAAGCTTTGGAGCGGGAGGCTGCTACGTCTTGAGCTTGTCGATCTCGGCGAAGACTTCGGAGTCCTCAGGGAACCGATACGTGATCTGGTTGTCCCAGACACGCTTGCCGTCTATGTCGACGAAGAAAATGCCGCCCGACCCTTCCTTGAGGGCGGCGTTGATACCGTACTTGGTCTTGATGGCGGCCTGCAAACTGGAGGCCTGGGGGAGGAAGTTTCACTCCCCGCAATACGTGATCAGGATGTCCATGCGATCCTCCTTCGCTCGAGATGTTGACCGCGCCGGCCCATGATACGGAGCCTGCGACGGAGTGTCAATTGACGACCCCCATCCTCATCGACACCGATCCGGGCATCGATGACGCCCTCGCCATCCTGCTCGCCTTCGGCTCCCCCGAGGTCTCCGTGAAAGCCATCACCACGGTGGCCGGCAACGTCGAGGTGAACCTGGGCTCCGACAACATCTTCCGCATCCTCGATGTCGTCCGCCCCTCCCTCCGGCCGAGGGTGGCCGAGGGCGCATCCGCCCCCCTGCGTCAACCCCTCGTCACCGCGCCCCACGTCCACGGCGCCGACGGCCTGGGTAACCTCGACCGCTTCGTGGAGCCCGACGGAAAGCGACGCTACCCGGGGCTGTCTCGTGGTCTTGAGATGCTCGACGGGGCCGATTTGATTCTGCGGACGATCGAAGACTTTCCCGACCAGCTCGTGGTGGTCGCCCTGGGGCCGCTGACCAACCTCGCCCTGGCCGTGGAGCGGGACCCGGAAGGGCTCAAGCGATGCGCGAGGATCGTCGTCATGGGCGGCGCGGTCTCCGTGGGCGGCAATGTCACCCCGGTGGCCGAGTTCAACATGTACGTGGATCCGGACGCGGCGGCGATGGTCTTCGAGGCGGGGCTGCCCATCGATCTCGTCCCCCTCGACGTCACGCGCCAGGTCATCCTCACGCGTGGCGGTCTCCAGGAGTCGCTGAGCCGCCGCCACGGGTCGCACGCTCGCTTCATCGAGGACTTCACCCTCTTCGGCTTCGACTTCGGCGAGTCGCGCCGCGAAGGCGGCATATTCCTCCACGATCCGCTGGCCATGGCGGTGGCCATCGAGCCCACTCTGGTGGGCTTCGAATCCCTGCACGTGGCGGTGGAGGCGGAAGGACGTCTCACCCGAGGCATGACGGTGGCCGACCGGCGCGACATCGAGCCATACCGGAAGGAGCCCCCCACCTGCCGAGCCGCCCTCAGCGTCGACGTCCCGCGCTTCCTCCACTTCTTCCTGGAGCGCCTGTGCCCCGCGTCTGCGTGATCGGCTCCGCCAACGTGGATTACACCGTGGGGCTTCCCCGGCTCCCGAATCCGGGGGAGACCGTGTCCGGCGGCACCTTGCTCGTGAATCTGGGGGGCAAGGGCGCCAATCAGGCAGTGGCGGCGCGGCGCCTCGGCGGGGAGGTGAGAATGATCGGCTGCGTCGGCGACGATGCCGACGGCCGCCGCATCAAGGAGAGTCTTTCCGCCGCGGGCATCGGCGTGGCCGGCCTCTGCGCCTCGGCGGAGGCGGCCACGGGGACCGCGATCATCATGGTCGATGCCCAGGGCCGCAACCAGATCGCCGTCGCGCCCGGGGCGAACCATCGCCTCACCGTGGAGATGATCGAGCGGTACGCCGAGAGCATCGCGTGGGCAGAAGTGGTGGCCTGTCAGCTCGAGACGCCGTTGCCGGTGGTGCGCTGGGCCCTCGGCGAAGCGCGGCGCCACGGTGTCATTACCGTGCTGAATCCGGCTCCCGTTCAGCCCCTGGACGGAGACCTCCTCGCCCTCGTGGACTACCTCACCCCGAACGAGCACGAGGCGGGCCGGCTCACCGATCTTGCCGTCAACTCGCTCGAGTCTGCAGGGGAGGCGGCGGCCGGGCTCCTCGCCGCCGGCGCCGGCACCGTGCTGGTGACGATGGGCGAGCAGGGCGTGCTCGCCTGCGACGGCGAGAGCGCCATTCACTTCCCGTCCTTCCCCGTCGACGCGGTGGATTCGACGGCGGCCGGTGACGCCTTCAGCGGGGCGCTGGCCGTGGGCCTGGCTGCGGGCGGCTCCCTCGAGCAGGCGATCCCGCTCGCCAATGCCGCGGCCGCCCTCGCGTGCACGAAGCGCGGGGCGCAGGATTCGCTGCCCCAGCGCGCGGACGTCGAGGCCTTCCTGCGCTCCCTCGGCGGACGCGCGGGGTGACTCCAGAGAGACGGGCCTTTTTCCTCCGCGCCGCGCCGCCCTTGCTGGTGGGCGCGGTCATCGCCCTCCTCCCGGTGCCCGAGGGTCTCAAGCCGCAGGCCTGGTATTACTTCGCCCTCTTCGCCGCGGTCATCGTGGGCGTGGCGACCGAGCCGATTCCTCCGGGCGCCATCGGGCTCGCCGGCGTGGTCATCGCCGCCATGTCGGGTCTCGTGTTCAAGAACCCGACGCAGGCCGTGAACTGGGCCCTCAGCGGGTTCGGCCAGCCGACCGTCTGGCTCATCTTCGGGGCCTACGTGCTCTCGGTAGGCTACGAGAAGACGGGTCTGGGCAAGCGCATCGCCCTCCTGCTGATCCGCCGCTTCGGCTCGAGCACCCTCGGCCTCGGCTATGCCATCACCCTGACCGATCTGGCCATCGCGCCCTTCACGCCCTCGAATACCGCCCGGAGCGCCGGGACCATCTATCCGGTGATTCGCAACATTCCCGGCCTCTACGGCTCCGAGCCCGGACCCACCGCGCGGCGCATCGGCGGCTATCTCATGTACGTGGCCCTCTGCGCCACCTGTGTGACGAGCAGCATGTTCCCCACCGCGCTGGCGCCCAACATCCTCGCCGTGCTCCTCATTGCCGATACGGTGGGGGTGACCATTCCGTGGATCGACTGGGTCAGGGGGTTTCTGCCCGTGGGCATCGTGCTCCTCGTGGCGATGCCCGCGCTCATCCACTGGATTTATCCGCCGCAGATCACCGGCGCGGCCACGGCGCCGGGGTGGGCGAGCGATGAGCTCCGGCAGCTCGGGCCAATGCGCCGGATCGAATGGCTCATGCTGGCGGGGACGCTGCTCGTCATCTCCCTGTGGATCGGGGGCAGCCGCTACACGGACGCCACCACCGCCGCGCTGCTCGGGGTGGTGCTCCTCGTCGTGCGCGGCGTCGTGTCATGGGACGACATTCTCGCCAACCGGCGCGCGTGGGACACCGTGATGTGGATCGCCACCCTCGTCACCATGGCGAGCGGCCTCGTCCACGTGGAGTTCGTGCCGTGGGTCGCCGCGACGATCAAGCCGGTGGTGGTGAGCCTGAGCCTGCCCGTGGCCGTGGTGTTTCTCGTCGCCGTGTTCTTCTACGTGCACTATCTCTTCGCCACCATCTCTGGTCACGCCACTGCCCTCCTTCCCCTCTTCCTCGTGGTCGCGGTGAACGTACCTGGGCTGAGCGCCAAGGGGTGGGCCCTCGCCCTCGCTTATACCTTCGGGATGATGGGTATTCTCACTCCCTACGCCACGGGGCCCTCGCCCGTGTACTACGGCTGCGGCTACATCTCGCGAACAGAGTTCTGGATCCTCGGCTTCGTGGTGGGCGGGGTGTTTCTCGCCACCTATCTTCTGATCGGCGTACCGTGGCTCGTCTGGCGCGGCTTCTGATGAGGAGGACGGGATGATCGGATCGGCGATCTTGTTCGCGCTACTGGGTGGCGCGGCCGCAGCGACCTGGACGATATGCCTGAAGCTCGGCTCCAGCAAGGTGAACGCGGCGCTGGGGGCGATGGTGATCACCGGTGTCGCCTTTCTCGTGAACTCCATGGTGATGCTGTCGATGAAGGCGCAAGGGCACGAGATCGTCCTGCGGGGCGAAGCGGTGTGGCTCCTCGTGGTCGCGGGAATCGCCGCGGCGGGGATCGACATTTTCGGGCTGCTCGCCTACGAGCGCGGGTTGCGGATCACCTCGTCGATCATCATCGGGGGCACGTGCACCGCGCTCGTCCTGATGGTCGGCTTCCTCATCCTCCGGGAGCCGATCACGTGGACACGGGTGCTCGCGATCGCCCTCGTAGCCTCGGGCATACTCCTGTTTCAGCTGGAGGGCAGGTAGGAGCGGGAGCGTGATCGGCTGGCATGGCTCTTGCCGATCAGTGGAGCATGCGTGACGGAAAGGCGCACCGAAGCCAGGTCTCCGAAGGGAGCCCGGGCCGCCTGACTCTGGACGTCCTCCGCAAGCAGGCGCGCTCGTGCACCGCCTGCGACCTCTACAAGCGGGCGACCCAGACCGTCTTTGGTGAGGGCAAGGCTTCGGCGCGCATCGTCCTCGTCGGCGAGCAGCCGGGAAACGAGGAAGACCTGAGTGGCCGGCCCTTCGTCGGCCCGGCCGGCCGGCTCCTCGACGAGGCCCTGGCCGGGGCGGACATGGACCGGCGCGAGCTGTACATCACGAACATCGTCAAGCACTTCAAGTGGACAGGCGAAGAGGGTGGCAAGCGGCGAATCCACGAGCGGCCGCGGCAGGACGAGGTCGAGGCGTGCCGGCCGTGGTTCGACAAGGAGCTGTGGATCGTCAAGCCCGAAGTGCTGGTATGTCTGGGGGCCACTGCCGCGAATGCGGTCATGAGACGCCCGGTCACCATCCGATCCGCTCGCGGACGTGCCCTCGTCTCTTCGTACGGCATACCCGCCTTCGTGACCGTGCATCCGTCGGCCATCCTCCGGATGCCCGACCGGGCCGTGCGCCAGGCCGAGATGCGGCGCTTCGTGGCGGACCTGCGGCGAGCCAAGCGCGCTCTGCCCGAGCGGTAAAAGACGACCCGGTAAGGTCGACCCCTGACAGAGGCTACGGCGCGATCCGGCTACGGAGTGCGCGAACGCGCTGGATGGAAACCGCGAGGGCCTTCGCGGACAGGCGGCCGTCGGTGGTGGCGCTCCGGATGGCGGCGATCACGCGCTCGGCGGCCCCGCGCTCGACCCGGCCCTGGTTCTGCGAGATGAGCAGCATGTCCACCGAAGCCTGCAAGGCGAGAATGGACGCTTCCTCGACGCCATACTGCTGGCGGATCGCGCCCATGAGGAGATCGTCCGACACCACGAGTCCCTTGTAGCCGAGCTTGCCCCGAAGGTAGCGCTTGATGGTGAAGCGCGAGAGCGTCGCGGGATTCCACGGATCGAGGCCACGGTTGAACACGTGGGCGGTCATGACACTGTCGGCCAGTCCCTCCTTGATCAGGGCCCGGTACGGGGCGAGCTCGATCTTGAGGTCGGCCGTATCCGTCACGTCCACGAAGCCGTGGTGGGAGTCCGTGCGGCTCGAGCCGTGACCGGGGAAATGCTTGAGCGATGTCAGCACGCCCGCCTCGTGCATGCCCTGGATGAAGGCGCGCGCCTGGATGATGACCTGCTGCGGATCGGACGAGAAGGTGCGGCCGAGGGTGACCACGGCCGGGTTGAGGGGATTCACGGCCACGTCTACCACCGGCGCGAGGTTCCAGTTGATGCCGGCCTCGCGGAGGGTGGCGCCCATACGACGGGCCTCGAGGGCGGTGGCGGCCGGGTCGCCCGCGTCACCCAGGGCCTGGGGCGGCGGCGTGGGCAGGTAGCCCAGGCGCGTGGAGAGCCTCATGACCGCTCCGCCTTCATTGTCGGCGGCGATGAGCAGACGCCGGCCCGTGCACTGGACCGCGAGGGCCTGGAGGTCCGAGGTGAGCTGCCGCACCTGCTCCGGGCTCGAGATGTTGCGCGCCTCCCCGGAGCGCGCATCGCGCTCGAAGAGGATGAGGCCGCCCACCTTCATGTCGCAGACGAGCGAGCGGACTTCATCGTTGCCTTCCACCTGCGTGCCGCCGAAGCCCACGAGGAGGAGCTCGCCCAGGGGCAGCGGCGGCGGCTTCCGCGCCGCGCCGGCCGACGACGAGATGGCGGCGCAGCCCTCGACGATCAGGACGAGGAAGAGAGCGGCGAGAGGCGCCCTCACCGGCGCCCCGCGGCGCGCACGAAGGCGCGCACGCGGTCCGGATCCACCCGGTTGGTGACCACGCCGTCCCGCTTCACCGACGTGCCCACGATGAGCGCGTCGGCCAGGGACAACAGGCCGGCGGCGTTTTCCGAAGAGGCCCCGCTCCCCACGAGAAGGGGAGTCTCGGGCACGGCGAGGCGGACCCGCTCGAGATCGCTGGTCTTCGGGGGCAGCCCGGTGGCTTCGCCCGAGACGATCAGGCCATCGGCGAGGCCGCGGTGCACGCAGTCGCGCGCCTCGTGCTCGATGGAAACCGCGGCGAGGGGCGCCGCGTGCTTGGTCTGCACGTCGGCGAGGAGGGCAATCTCCTCGCCGAGGAGGCGACGGTAGCGCAGGGTGTCGTGGGCGCCCGAGGCGAGAATGCCCTGATCGGTCACCACCGCGCCCGTGTGGACGTTGACGCGAATGAAGCGTGCCCCCACCGCCGCGGCCACCGCGAGGGCGGACAGCGCATCGGTACGCAGGACGTTGATGCCGAGAGGCAGAGAGACGGCGCGGCGGATCTGCGTCGCCACCGCGGCCATCGCGGCCACGCACGCGGCGTCCACTCGCCCGGGGGAGAACGGCACGTCGCCGAAATTCTCGACGAGGAGAGCGTCGACGCCGCCGTCGGCGAGGGTCTGCGCGTCGGCCAGAGCGGCCCGCGTGATCTCGTGCATGGAGCTGGCCCAGCGCGGGCTGCCGGGCAGCGGCTCGAGATGCACCATGCCGATCACCGCCTTGGCGGCGCCGAGTATCCTCGCGAGATTCATGAATCGCAGGGGAAACGCATGTTGAAATCGTAGCATGCAGGAGTATAGTGACCAAGACATGGCGCCACACGCGAGAGCCGCGGAGCCGCGGATCTTCTATGGCTGGTGGGTGGCGGTGGCGTTTTCGCTCATCATCTTCCTCTCGACGGGCATCCGCTTCGCGGTCGGACCCTTCCTCAAGCCGGTGGTTGGTGATCTCGGCATCGATCGCGGCACGTTCTCTCTCGTGGTCTCGCTCTCCCTCTTCCTCTACGGACTCTTCGTGCCGCTCCTCGGTCCTCTCGTGGATCGCTGGGGCCCGCGGGTGGTGTGCGCGCTCGGCACCGTGGTGATGGCCGCCTCGATGGGTCTCACCTCGACCATGCACTCCGTGTGGGAGTTCACCCTCTACTATGGCGTGCTCGCCGCCCTCGGCCTCGCCGCCACGGGGCAGGTGGTGGCGTCGGCCACGCTGGCCCGCTGGTTCGTCAGACGCCGGGGAACGGCGGTGAGCGCGCTGTCCGTGGCCTCGATGGCCGGTATCTCGCTCCTCGTCCCCATCGTCATGTGGTGCATCCTCCGCTTCGGCTGGCGAGCCACCTTCATGATCCTCGGCGCGGTGTCGCTGGCCGTCTGTCTGCCCATAGCGCTGTGGATCCTGCGCGACGAGCCCGAGTCCATGGGACTTCATCCGGACGGAGAGGCGCCCAGGCCGCCCGCGCCGGGGGCGGCGTCGGTCGTCGATCGCACGCCGACCGCGGCCGCGCTCCGCAGCCCATCCTTCTGGTGTCTGAGTGGCGGCCTCTTTTCCTGTGGCTTTTCCATGAGCCTGCTCTCCGCCCACGGCGTGCCCATGTTGACGGATCACGGCTTCCACGACATGACCGCCTCCTCGGCCATGGGGCTGACCGGCATGTCGAGCATCGTCGCGGGAATGGTCATCGGCATTCTCTCCGACCGCTGGGGTCGCAAATCCATGCTCGCCTTCGTGTACCTGCTGCGCGTGGTCGCCTTCACCCTGATCTTCTTCACGCGCGATCCGGTCATCCTCATGGTGGTGGCGGCGGTCGGCGGCCTCTCCTTGACGGGTAGCTTCGCCATGGCCTCCGCCCTCACCGCCGACATCTTCGGGCGCTTCTCCGTGGGCTCGATCTTCGGGCTCGTCTTCCTCCTCCATCAGGTGGGAGCGGCCCTCGGCTCCTGGCTCGCAGGCTTCCTTTTCGATGTATCCGGCGGCTACGGGTTCGCCTTCGCGATCGCCTGCGGGCTTCTCCTCGTGGGCGCGGGGCTGTCCCTGACCATCGATGTGAACGAGCGGCCCGTGCGCCGCGAGCTTCAGCCGGTGGCTGGAGGGAGGTAACGATGGGATACCAGTCCCTGCTCGTTGACCGCGTCGATGGCATCGCGACGCTCACCATGAACCGGCCGGAGGCGCGGAACGCCCTCGACATTCGCATGCGCGAGGAGCTGGTGGAGGCTCTCGACGAGATCGAGCGCGACCCCGCGGTGCGCGCGGTCATTCTCACCGGGGCGGGCGGGCATTTCTCGGCGGGAGGAGACGTGAAGACCATGGCGGCGCGGCGCCACACCGCGGCCGAGGGCAGGGAGCGCGTGGAGCTCCTCAACCGCTTCGTCCTCCGCCTCTTCAACTTCCCCAAGCCCACCATCGCCATGGTGGACGGCTTCGCGGTGGGGGCGGGCTGCAACATCGCGCTGGGCTGCGACATGATCGTGGCCTCGGACCGGGCGAAGTTCGGCGAGGTGTTCCTCAAGATCGGGCTCGTGCCCGACGGCGGCGGCACCTGGCTCCTCCAGCGGCTGGTCGGTCTCGCCAAGGCCAAGGAGATGGTGCTGACCGCCGAGATCATCGACGCGGCCGAAGCCCTCCGGATCGGGCTGGTCAACCGGGTGGTGCCGGCGGCGGAGCTGGAGAGCGCCACGCGGGCCCTCGCAGGAAAGATCGCCGCGGGGCCTCCGCTCGCCGCCACCATCGCCAAGTCGCTGCTCAACCGCGCGGCCACTGTGGATCTGGCCGCCGCCCTCGAAGGCGAGGCCTTCGGGCAATCGAACGCCATCAGCTCGGAAGACCATGGGGAAGGTGTGCGGGCCTTCCTGGAAAAGCGCGCGCCGAAATTCCAGGGCCGCTGATGTCCATGCGCGCCCGTATCACGGGCACGGGCATGGCCGTACCCGAGTGCGTCGTCGACAATCACCTGCTGTCGCGCTGCATGAGCACGACCGACGAGTGGATCTTCCAGCGCACGGGCATCAGGGAGCGCCGCGTCTCGCCCGACACGTACCAGATGCTCGTGCGGCTCGCCGAGGCACCCGACAAGACCGCCTACATGCTCCAGGTGAAGGAGCGCGGCCTCGACGGCAACATCGACTCCTCCTTGGCCGTCTCCGACCTGGGTCTCGAGGCCTCGCGCATGGCCCTCAAGCACGCGGGGCTCGGGGCCGAGGACCTCGACTGCATCGTGGAGACTTCGACCCTTCCCGACCTCGCCTATCCAGGCACCGGCTGCGTGCTCCAGGGAAAGCTCGGGCTGACCTCCACGCCGGTGTTCAACCTGGCCCAGGGCTGCGCGGGGTTCGTGTACGGGCTCTCCCTCGCCGATCAGTTCATCCGGGGCGGCATGTATGGGAAGGTGCTGGTGGTGGGAGCCGAGCTCCTCTCGTCGGCCTTCGACTACACGGATGCGGGCCGGGACATGGCCGTCCTCTTCGCGGACGGTGCAGGCGCGGTGATCCTCGAGGGACACGAGGAAGGCATCCCTGCGCGCGGTCTCCTCTCCCACCACCTCCATTCGGACGGGAGCGCCATCGACGCCCTCTACGGGGAGATCTGGGGCTCTTCCACCTTTCCTCTGGTGTCCAAGAAGAAGATCGACGACGACCGCGCCCGCCCGCGCATGAACGGCCGGTCGGTGTTCGTGAACGCGGTGAAGCGGGTGAAGGAGATCGTCCAGGAGTGTCTCGACGCCAATGGCCTCAAGTCTGACGACATCGGCTTCTTCGTCTTTCACCAGGCCAACATCCGGATCATCGAGGTCATGGCGGAGTCGTTCACGATTCCCGAATCCAAGATGCTCAACAACATCCAGCGCTACGGCAATACCGCGGGGGCTTCCGTGCCCATCTGCCTCCACGAGGCGGTGATGGCGGGGCGGGTGAGGGAGAACGATCTCGTGATGCTGGTAGCCTTCGGCACCGGCTTCTCGTGGGGGGCGACCCTGCTCAGGTGGTGAGGCGACCAGCGTGCTGAAGGCACTGTGGCAGAGATTGTCGCGCTCTCATGAGCCGGCGCCCGCCCGGCGCGCGCTCGTCCTCGCGGGAGGGGGCGTAATCGGCGGAATGTACGAGGTGGGGGCCCTCGCCGCCCTCGACGAGGCGTTGCCCGAGTTCCGCGTCAACAACTTCGACCTCTACGTGGGCTCCAGCTCCGGATCCGTGGTGAGTGCGCTCATGGCCAACGGCATCGGAGCGCGCTCCCTCTATGACATCCTCGACAAGGAAACGGATGACCCGCTCAACTTCCAGCGGGGCGCCGTCTATCACAAGGGAGCCTTCTCCAACGCCGCGCGCAACCTCGCGCAGTTCGTGTGGGCGGTGGGGAAGAAAGCGGTGACGGGCTTCCGGCTCGAGTGGCCCGATCTCCTCGCCCGGAGCGGGGCCGACATGCCCCCCGGCTTCTTCTCGGTGGCGCCGCTGGAGCGCTTCATGCGGGAGGCCTTCGCGGCCAAGGGACTGCCTAACAGCTTCCGCGAGTGCCGGCGGCCGCTCCTCATCCCGGCCATTCTCCTCGACCAGGGGGAACGGGCGGTGTTCGGGCTCGAGCCATTGCTGGACGTGCCGATCTCCCAGGCCATCGCCGCCTCCTCGTCGATCCCGGGATTCTTCGAGCCGTTTCGCATCGACGGGCGCGACTACGTGGACGGCGATGTCGGGTATACGGGCCACGCGGACCTCGCGGTGGAGCAGGGGGCGACGCGCGTGGTGGTGCTGAACCCCGCGGTGCCCCTTCGCATCGGCAGTCCGGATGAGCCGGATGTCCGCTCGCGCGGGATCTACGCGATCATGGAGCAGGCGGGGCACATCACGAGCATCAACATCCTCCAGATGGGCTTGCGCGAGCTCAAGCTGCGGCGGCCCGACGTGGAGATCCACCTCGTCCAGCCCGAGTCCACGCGCTCTCCCCTCCGCGGACCTTCCATGGGCTTCGAGGCCAGCCGCGCCGCTCTCCGCTACGGCTTCGCCTCTGTCACGGAGTGGCTCACCCACGACGGCGCCGCCTTCGCCGCCGCCTTCCGTTAGGGTTCGCCGTAGCTAAACGCCAGGCAGGGGTGGGGGGCACGCTCCGCAGACCACGCTGAGTCGCGTTCGCCGTGGCCACTCGAGCCCGCCACGAGATGTTGGCTGGCGGCGTTGAGAAGCTCCCCAGAAGACACGGGCGTCATCGAACTCTGACTCGCAACCCAGAATCGGATTTTTGAATTCTCCACGGGGAGAGCCGGATGGGGGAGGGGGCACCTCCGTAGACCCGTATCTTCTGGGGAGCTTCTTC
>DASYQB010000278.1:0-3264 GCA_036005985.1 Candidatus Methylomirabilota bacterium
GAGATCGAGGGTCGCCCATTCCTTGGCGAAGTAGGCGGGATTGCGCAACGGCAGCACGAGCACCATGGTGCCGAGCTTGATGGTGCGGGTGACGCCGGCCAGGGCGGAGAGGAGCGAGATCGGCTCGAGCCAGGTACAGGCGTAGGCAGGCGGCGTGAGGAGCAGGTGATCGATGGAGACGGCGGAGTCGAAGCCCAGGTCCTCCGCGCGCCGGAGATAGGCGCCCATCTCGGCGAGCATCGCCGTCTTGGGCCCGAGGGAAAAGCTCGGGATGCGGAGTCCGAATTTCATCGCAGGCCGTCCTCCTTCTTGGCTTCGGCCACGGTGAGACCGCCCACGCGGGGATGCGGGCGCCCGCCATCGGTGACGGCGAGGGCGACGAGGATCTCGTCCGCCCGCGGCGCGTCGCCGAGGCGGACCTCCATCGCGTCGAAATGCGTGCGCACGAAGGCGGCGTCCTTGAAGTGGAGCGGCACGTCGATGGTCGCTCCCGGCCCGCCCAGCTTCTTGGCCGAGGGAATAATCGCGAGGCCGCCCCCCACCGCGGCGCGGAAGGGCGCGCCGAGGGTCGGGTGGAGGATGGCCGCGGCGTGCTCGTACTCGCCGTGCTCGCCCACGATGGCCGCCTTGCCGTAGGAGTGCACGGGCGCGCCGAGGGCGGCCACGGCGCGGCGGCCGAGGAGATCGCCCAGCTCCTCTCCGGTCTTGATGAGTTCTTGAAGATCCTCGACGAAGCGCCCGGCGAAGGGGTTCTCGATCACGGCAATCGCCGCCACCTTCTTGACGGGCCGGGCCGCCTTGCGCCCGCCGTCCTCGTAGATCTCCTCCACCACCGTGAGCATCTTCCGGATTCGCATCAGTGGCCTCCTCCTGCGGGTCCGTGTCCTTTGACCACCTCGGCCGCCCGGGCCGCGGGCGGGGTATTCCGGCTCCGGCCGATCCTGATCTGTCCGTCGATGAGCACCATGGAGATCCCGAAGAGATCGCCCGCGCTCAACGCCTCGAGGGCCGTCTTGCCCACGGAGCCGACGGGCGCGTCCACGATACACAGGTCCGCCTCGCGCCCGGTAGCGATAACGCCGACGGGCAGGTTGTACACGCGCGCGGTATTGCCGGTGGCCATGCAGATCGCCACCTCGGGGCTCGCTCCGCCCAGGGACGCGAGATGGGCGATGACGCGGAGGACCCCCAGCGGCACCACCCCCGTGCCGGACGGCGCGTCGTTGCCGATGATGATGCGGTGAAGGGCCTTGGCATCCTTGGCGCGCGTCAGGGTGTGCAGGGCGGTCTTGCCGTTGCCGCAGTGGACGATCTCGAGGGCCATCTCCGTCGCCACCAGCGAATCGATCTCGCGCTCGCTCATGGAAGTCGTGCCGCCGTTGATGTGGCCGACCACGTGGGGATCGGCCTCGAGGACGACCTCCGCGCTGATGGGATTCGAGCCCGCGATGGAGGGCCCGCCCGTGTGGATGGTCACGGTCATACCGTGCTTCCTGGCCCAGCGGACCATGGGGGCGGCGTCCTTGCCCGTCTTGACCGAGCCGAGGCCGATCTCTCCCACGAGCTTCACGCCGTGCTTCGCCATCTCGGCAAAGTCCTCCTCGATCATGCCGAGCTCCAGGATGGGTGCGCCTCCGTGCACCTTCACTCCGGCCGGTCGCAGGTTCGCGTAGGCCTTGGCCGCGACCACGGCGAGAGCCTTGAGCCCCACGATGTCCTTGGGCCGGCCGGGCAGGTGGACTTCTCCTGCGGAGATCATGGTGGTGAGGCCACCGTTGAGGCCCGACTCGATGAAGTCCATGGTCCGCTGGCGGGGGGTGAAGTCGCCGAAGACGGGATGGCAGTGGGAGTCGATGAGGCCGGGAATGACCGTGCTGCCCTTGGCGTCGATCACCGTGTCGGCATCGGCGTCGAGCCCGCGCCCGGCGGCGGCGATCTTCCCGTCGGCCATCACGATGCTGTCGGCGTCGAGGAGCGGACGCGCGATATCGCCCGACACGATCAGGCCGATGTTCTTGATCAGGGTCTTCATGTTCTCCTCTTAACCCCCCTCACCCTGCCCTCTCCCCCTGGGGGGGCGAGGGATGCTAGACCGTGAGATAGGCGCGGCGCGCCGCTTCGTCTTCGAGGAGCCGGCTCATGGGCCCCTCCCAGCGGATCTCGCCCTTCTCGATGATGTAGGCGCGGTCGGCCAGCCGCGCCGCGAACTTGAGATTCTGCTCGGAGAGCAGGATGGTCAATCCCTCCCGCTTCAGGGCGGCGATCTGCTGACCGAGCGCCTGCACGATCACCGGAGCCAGCCCCTCCGAGGGCTCGTCGAGGAGGAGGATACGCGGATTCCCCATGAGGGTGCGCGCCACCGTGAGCATCTGCTGCTCGCCTCCGGAAAGGCTGCCTCCGCGACGCCCTGCTATCTGCCCGAGCTTGGGAAAGTATTCGAAGACTCGCGTGACGCTCCATCCGCTTCCGCCCTTGGCGCCCACGAGGAGATTCTCGGCCACCGTGAGATCGCTGAAGATACGCCGGTCCTCGGGCACCCAGCCGATGCCGAGCCGGCTGATCTCGTGAGTGGGGCGATTCTGGAGCGCTTGCCCGTCGAGGCTGATCGAGCCGCCCGTGACCTCGACGAGACCCACGATGGCCTTGAGGGTGGTGGACTTGCCCGCGCCATTGCGCCCGAGGAGCGAGACCACCTCACCGTCGCGCGCCTCCAGCGTGACGCCGTGGAGCACTCGCGACGGGCCATAGGCGGCCTCGACAGCCTCAAGTCTCAGCACGACCCCCCTCCCCTGATCATTCCGCCTCTCCGAGATAGACCTTCTGCACCTGGGCGTCGGCCCGCACCTCGCCGGGCCGGCCTTCGGCGATGACCCGCCCCTGGTGCAGCACCATGATCCGATCGGCCACAGAAAAGACCACGTCCATATCGTGCTCGGTGAAGAGCACGGTGAGGCCGTGCTCTCGGGCAATGCGCTGGGTCAGAGCCATGAGGGCGCCCCGCTCGGCCGGGGCCATGCCGGCCGTTGGCTCGTCGAGCAACAGCACGTCGGGGCTATTGGCGAGGGCCACCGCCAGCTCGAGCTTCTTCAGATCGCCGTAGGCGAGCACACCCGCGGGCCTCTCCGCCTGCGCGTCGAGCCCCACCTGGGCGAGAAGAGCCCGCGCCGCCTCCCGCTCGAGCCCGTCGGCCTTCGCGAAGAGCGCATATGTCCTTCGTCGATGCGACTGCAAGGCGACCTGAACATTCTCGGCCGCGGTCAGCGT
>DASYQB010000279.1:0-8559 GCA_036005985.1 Candidatus Methylomirabilota bacterium
GCAGCAGGACGGTCTTCCCCGATCCGCTGCCTCCCATCACGACCAGGGTCTCGCCCTTCTCGAGACGAAAGCTCACGCCCTTCAGCACCTCGAGCGCCTCGAAGCTCTTGCGCACGTCGACGGCCTCGACGAGCACGCCCACGCGATCACCGCACCGGCCAGAACATGATGAGGAAGAGCTTCGTGAGGAAGAAGTCCGAGATGATCACGCCCATCGTCACCTGCACGACGGTGGCGGTGGTGGCGCGGCCGAGCCCCTCGGTGCCGCCTTCGACGCTCAGCCCGTTGTAGCAGCCGATCAGCGTCACGATGGCGCCGAAGAAGAAGCTCTTGCCGATCCCCGTCAGGAAGTCGCGCGGGATCACCCAGTACGTCGTGGTGTTGATGTACGCGTACATGTCCGCGCCGCGCTCGACCACCATGGTGACCATGCCGCCGAGCACCCCCAGGAAGTCGGCGAGCGTGGTGAGCAGGGGAAACACGATCAGCGAGGCGAGCACGCGCGGCACGATGAGCCGCTTGACGTAGTTCACCCCGAGCGAGCGGAGCGCGTCGATCTGCTCCGTCACCTTCATGGAGCCGAGCTCGGCCGTGATGCCCGAGGCGACCTTGCCACCCACGAGGATGGCGGTGAGGACGGGGCCGAGCTCGCGCAGGATGGACAACGCCACCACCGGCCCCACGTAGTTTTCCGCGCCGAAGCGCGCCATGTTCACCGCGCTCTGGAGGGCGAGCACCATGCCCGTGAACAGGGAGGCGGTGAGGGCGACCACGAGCGAGCGTACGCCGATGAGGTCGATCTCGCGGGCCACGATGATGAAATAGGAGGAGGGGAGCCGGAGATTCCGGGCCACCCGGAGGGCGAGGAGGCCGAGGCCGCCGTACCAGGCCACGGACTCGCGCCCCTGCCGGCGCGCATAGGCGAGCACGCTCACTTGCCCGCTCCGCTGAAGCTCTCCACGAAGGCCCGGAAATCCCCGCGGCCCCTATCGAAGCTCGCCACGGGAGCGACGTAGAGAAAATCGTAGACGCATCGCTCGCCCTTGACCACCACCGCTTCCACGCCGACCGCGGTGCCGTCGAGGCTTCCCCGCACCACCGAGCGCTGGGCGGGGCGGCCATCCACGGTGAGGGTGCCGCCGTCCTCGAGCGCCCGGTCCTTCAGACCGAAGGTCAGGTGTCGCGAGAGGACATTGAGCGGCCGCTTCGCTGTCTTGTCGTCACAGGTGGCGTCGGCCAGCATGCCGCCCGGGGGGTCGCTCCGCTGGAGCTCGAGCTCGGCGGGGCCTCCGGGCTTTACCGCCCAGCCCTGGGGAGGCAGGCTGACGCGGAAGCCCTTGGCCGAGTAGAAGACCCCGTTCTCGATGTGGCTGGCGCTACAGCCGGCCACGAGCACGGCCACGAGCAGCGGACCGGTCGCACGACTCACCTGGACTTCTCACCATGACGCGCGGCCAGCTCTTCGAAGACCCGACGGAGAGGAATGCCCCGCGAAGCGAGCAGCACCATGGTGTGAAACCAGAGATCGGCGACCTCGGAGATGACGCGCGGGTCGCCTTCGCCTCCCAACGCGGCCGTCACCACTTCCGTAGCCTCCTCGCCGATCTTGCGGCAGATCTGCGCTTCCCCGCGCGCGAAGAGACCGGCCGTGTAGGAACCCTCGGGGCGCTCGACCCTTCGTGACTGGAGCACGCGCTCCAGCACTTCGAGCATGGCCGGCCCCGCCCCGGAGAGCGCGGGCACCGCGCCGCCTTCCAGCCGGGTGAAGAAGCAGGTACGCGCCCCGGTGTGGCAGGCCACCCCCGCCTGGTGCACCTGCACGAGGAGGGTATCGCCGTCGCAGTCGGCATAGACCCCGTCGACGTGCTGCTCGTGTCCCGACGTCTCACCCTTGCGCCATAGGGCGCGTCGCGAGCGCGACCAGTAGTGGGCGAGTCCGGTCTCGAGGGTTTTGGCGAGCGCCTCCTGATCCATCCACGCCACCATCAGCACCTCCCCCGTCGCCGTCTCCTGGGCCACCGCAGGGATCAGCCCTTGAGCGTCCCACTTGAGCTCCGGCTGGAGGCTCACTGCTCCATTCTCACGGCCACGCCAGCCTCGCGCAGATAGGCCTTGGCCTCGGCGATGGTGTGCCGGCCGAAGTGGAACATCGACGCCACGAGGAGAGCATCGGCCTTGCCCTCCAGCACGCCCTCGCGCAGGTGCTCCAGCGTTCCCACGCCACCCGACGCGATCACGGGCAGCGAGACCGCCTCGGACACGGCGCGCGTGAGCTCGAGATCGTAGCCGTCGCCGGTGCCGTCGCGGTCCATGCTCGTGAGGAGAATCTCTCCCGCTCCGAGCTCCTCGATCTCGCGCGCCCACGCAACGGCGTCGCGGCCCGCGGGCCGGCGGCCGCCATGCGTATAGACACCCCAGCGGAGCGGCTCTTCTGGCTCGCCCTTGGCGCCCTCCCGCTTTGCGCCCTCCCGCTTTGCGTCCTCCCGCTTTGCATCCTCCCGCTTTGCATCCTCCTGCTTTGCGTCAATGGCCACCACGATGCACTGGCTGCCAAAGCGCTGGGCGGCTTCCCGGATCAGCTCGGGGCGGGCGAGGGTGGCCGTGTTGAGGGAGACCTTGTCGGCCCCCGCCCGGAGCAGGGTCCGGATGTCCTCGATGCTGCGGATACCTCCGCCCACGGTGAGCGGCATGTAAATGCCCTCCGCGGTGCGGCGGACCACGTCGAGCATGATCGCCCGCTCCTCGTGAGAGGCGGTGATGTCGAGGAAGACGAGCTCGTCCGCGCCCTGCGCGTCATAGGCGAGGGCCGCCTCCACGGGATCGCCCGCCTCACGGAGGTCCAGGAAGCGAACGCCCTTGACCACGCGGCCCCCGTGCACGTCGAGGCAAGGGACAATGCGCTTGCAGAGCATGGCCTAGCCCGCCTCCGCGAGCGCGTCGCTCAGGACCAATGCGCCCGTGTAGAGCGCGCGGCCCACCACCACGCCGTCCACCCCGGGGATACCGGCAAGCTGGCGGATATCGTCGAGCGACCCCACCCCTCCAGAGGCGAACACCGGGATTCCCGCGGCACGGGCCACTGCCTCGGTGCTCCAGACGTTTGGCCCGTTCTGGGTTCCGTCCCTCGCGATGTCCGTGTAGATGATCGTGCAGGCGCCGGCCGCGGTCGCGTCGCGGGCCAGGGCCACCGCTTCCAGATCCAGCACGCGAGTCCAGCCGTCAACGGCCACCCGCCCGTCCGAGGCGTCCACTCCCACGATGATCCGGTCGGCGAAGCGCCGGCACACCTCGCCGAGGAAGACGGGGTCGAGGGCGGCGCGGGTGCCCACGATGGCCCAGCGCGCCCCCGCCTCGAGCACGGCCTCGATGTGCTCGGCCGAGCGCAGGCCACCGCCGACTTCCACGGGAATGGAGACGGCGCGCGCGATGTCGCGGATGATGGCGGTCTGAGCGGGGCCGCCTCCGAAGGCGCCGTCCAGATCGACCACGTGGAGGCGCGGCGCGCCTTCCGACTCCCACCGCCGGGCCATGGCCACCGGGTCGTCGGAGAACACCGTCTCCGCCTCTGCCCGGCCCTGAAGGAGGCGCACGCAGCGGCCGGCCCTCAGATCGACGGCGGGGATGACGAGCATCAGCTCCGTCCATCCCGCACGAAGGCGGCGAAGTTCTCGAGGATGCGCACGCCCCAGCGCTGGCTCTTCTCGGGATGAAACTGCGTGGCGAAGAGCGGCCCCCGGCCCACCGCGGCGGGAAAGGTCACGCCGTACTGGCACGTGGCCACCGCGAGCGACGCGTCGGTAATGGTTGGATAGTAGGAGTGCACGAAGTAGAAGTGCGCCCCACTGGGCACCCCGTCGAAGATCGCGAGATCGCCCGTGTGCTCCACGGAGTTCCATCCCATGTGCGGGACCTTGAGCCCGCGGGGGAAGCGGCGAACCACACCCGGAATCACGTCGAGCCCCTTGCCCTGGCCAAACTCCTCGCTCTCCGTGAAGAGGAGTTGATAGCCGAGGCAGATGCCGAGAAACGGACGTCCTTCGTCGAGGGCAGCCCGGATCGGCTCGAGAAGCCCCCGCGCCTGGAGATTGGCCATGGCGTCGTGGAAGGCGCCATCGCCGGGCAGGACGAGGGCGCGGGCATCCTCGATCACGCGCGGATCCTCCGTCACGACCGCTCGCATGCCGAGCCGGCCGAGCGCGTTTTCGACGCTGCCCAGGTTGCCTCGCCCGTAGTCGATGACTGCGATCATTCTGCTTGCCCGACTCCTGTCATCGGGCGCGGCAGCTTGGCCTCTTCGCCCTTCGCGGGCTCATCGGGGCGCCCGGTCCGTCCCGCTGGCCCGACTCCTGTCATCGGGCGTGGCAGCTTGGCCTCTTCGCCCTTCGCGGGCTCATCGGGGCGCCCGGTCCGTCCCGCTGGCCCGACTCCTGTCATCGGACGTGGCAGCTTGGCCTCTTCGCCCTTCGCGGGCTCATCGGGGCGCCCCGCCGATCGCCGTGCCTTCACAAGCTTCCTTTCGTGGAAAGCACTCCGGCGATGCGAGGGTTGAGGCGCGTGGCCTCGGCGAGAGCGCGACCCACCGCCTTGAAGGTGGCTTCGGCGATGTGGTGCAGGTTCTCGCCGTACTGCATGTTGACGTGCAGGGTGACCTCCGCGTTGAAGGCGAAGGCACGGAAGAAGTCCTCGAGCAGATCGAGGTCGAAGTTGGAGATCCGCGTGCGGCGGAGCGGCACATTGAACACGAGATACGGCCGGCCCGAGATGTCCACCGCGGCGTGCAGGAGGGCCTCGTCCATGGGCAGGAAGGAGGCGCCGTAGCGAACGATCCCCGCGCGATCCCCCAGCGCCTCCCGGAACGCCTTGCCGAGACAGATCCCCACGTCCTCCACGGTGTGGTGCAGATCCACCTCGAGATCGCCGTGCGCGTCCACCGTGAGATCCATGAGCCCGTGCTTCGACCACGCCTCGAGCATGTGGTCGAAGAAGGGAATGCCCGTGGCGACCTTGGAAGCGCCGGAGCCATCGAGCCCCACCTGCAGCACGATCTGCGTCTCCTTGGTCTTTCGCTCCACCCGGCCCTGGCGCGGCACCTGAGGTACCGCGCCCGTCGTTGCCGCCGTCATCTATTTGTCTCCCGTTGACTCGATGCGTATGGCCGCGGCGGCTCCATGACCGTCGAGGCCTTCCACTCGCGCGAGCTCCGACACATGCGGGCCCGCATCGCGGAGCCCGGCCGGCGCGTACTGGATCACGCTCAGGCGCTTCACGAAGTCTTCCGTGCCGAGCGCGGAGGCGAAACGGGCCGTGCCGCCCGTGGGCAGCACGTGATTCGGGCCCGCCACGTAGTCGCCCACCACCTCGGGCGTATGGCGGCCGAGGAACACCGCGCCCGCGTTCCGTACCTGGGCGAGCAGCGCGTCGGGATCCGCGACCTGGAGCTCGAGATGCTCGGGGGCGAGCAGGTTCGCCACCTCCACCGCCTCCTCGAGGCTTCGGGTGAGGACGAGCGCACCATGGGCACGAAGGGCGGCCTCCGCGATTTCCCGGCGCGGCAGAGCGGCGAGCTGGCGCTCCGTGGCGGCCGCCACGGCATCGAGGAGCGCTCGCGAGGGGGTGAGGAGAACCGCGCGGGCCATGGGGTCGTGCTCGGCCTGGGCGAGGAGATCGGCGGCAACCCACGCCGGATCGGCCGACGCGTCCGCGACCACCATCACCTCGCTCGGGCCCGCGATCATGTCGATACCCACGTCGCCGAAGACCCGGCTCTTGGCCAGCGCCACGTAGATATTCCCCGGCCCCACGATCTTGTCCACCCGCCGGATGGTCTCCGTGCCGTAGGCCAGCGCCGCCACCGCCTGGGCGCCGCCGATTCGGTAGGCTTCGGTCACTCCCGCCACTCGAGCCGCGGCCAGCACAGCCGGTTTGAGCGATTTGTCGGAAGAGGGGGGCGAGACGAGCACGATCTCCTTCACGCCGGCCACGCGCGCCGGAATCGCCGTCATCAAGACGGTGGACGGGTAGGCCGCGCGCCCGCCCGGCACGTAGACGGCCACACGATCCAGGGGCCGGACTTCCTGACCGAGCCGCGAGCCCAGCGCGTCCGTCATGCGCCAGGAACGCGGCGCACTCTCCCGATGAAAGCGCTCGATCCGGTCCGCGGCATAGCGGAGCGCCCGCATGGTGGCGGCCCCCACCGCACTCTCCGCCCCGTCGAGCTCCCCCGCCGTCACCGCGAGCTCGCCGGCGGTGAGGGCGACCCGGTCGAAGCGCTCGGTGAATTCGAGGAGCGCCGCGTCGCCCTTGTCGCGCACGGCGGCCACGATCTCTTCCACCCGGCGATGGATGTCCGCGTCGACCGCGGCGGGCGGACGATCGAGCATCCGGGCCACGCCCGGCGCCCCGAGGGTGGCCGTGTCGAGCCGCCTCATCACTTCGCCGCCTCCTCGCGCATCGACCCGATGAGCGCATTGACGCGGGCGTGGGCGGTCTTGAGCGAGGCGCGATTCACGATGAGACGCGCCGTCGACGTCATGATCTCGGCCACCTCCACCAGTCCATTGGCCCGCAGCGTCTCGCCGGACTGGACGAGATCCACGATGCGCTCGGCCAATCCGACGAGGGGCGCCAGCTCGATGGAGCCGTCGAGGTGGATCATCTCCACCTGTATTCCCCGGTCGGAGAAATAGCGCTCGGTGAGCGCGGGGTACTTGGTGGCCACGCGGACCCACGACCACTTGGTCGGATCGTCGCGCTCCCAGAGCTCGCGGGGCTCGGCGACCACCAAGCGGCAGAAGCCGAAGCCCAGGTCGATCGGCTCGTAGACGTCGGGCTGCTGCTCGGCGAGGATGTCCTTGCCCACGATGCCGAGATCGGCCGCCCCGTACTCCACGTAGGTCGGAATGTCCGCGGGCTTGAGAAAGATGAAGCGCAGGTCACGCTCCGCGTCCGTGAGGAGGAGCCGCCGGGTGTCGACCTCGAGTCCGCGGATGCCCATACTCGAAAGGAGCTGAAGGGCGGGATCGAGCAAACGCCCCTTGGGCAGCGCGAAGGTCAGCGGGGCCATGGCTAGCGCAGTCTCTCGATGCGCGCGCCGAGGGACTGGAGCTTCTTCTCCAGCCCTTCGTAGCCCCGGTCGAGGTGATAGACGCGCGCGATCTCCGTCCGGCCCCGCGCGGCGAGCCCGGCCAGCACGAGGGAGGCGGAGGCGCGCAGGTCGGTGGCCATGACGGGAGCGCCCTGATACGCGCCCACCCCCCGCACCACCGCGATGGATCCGTCGGTCTCGATGGACGCGCCCAGGCGGCAGAGCTCGGCCACGTGCATGAAGCGATTCTCGAAGATGGTCTCGGTGATCTTGCTCGATCCGTCGGCCAGCCCGAGGAGCGCCATCATCTGGGCCTGCATGTCCGTGGGGAATCCCGGGAACGGGCTCGTGATGATGTCGGCGGCCTGGGGGCGAGCCGGCCCGACGCAGCGAACGCGGTCACCGTCCACGCTCACCGCGACCCCGCACTCCTCGAGCTTGGCGAGGGTCGCCGTCATGTGACGTGGAGCCGCGCCGGTGATGGTCACGTCTCCGCCCGTGATGGCAGCCCCCGCGAGGAGAGTGCCCGCCTCGATCCGATCGGGGATGATGCGGTGCCGGGCACCTCCGAGCTCGGCCACTCCTTCGATCTCGATGTGCTCGGTGCCCGCCCCCTCGATGCGCGCGCCCATGGCGGTGAGGAGCCTCGCCAGATCGGCGACCTCCGGCTCGCGGGCCGCGTTCTCCAGCACCGTCACGCCCTCCGCGAGCGCGGCCGCCATCATGAGGTTCTCGGTGCCCGTCACGGTGACGAGGTCGGTGGTGATCCGCGCGCCCTTGAGGCGACTCGACCGCGCTTCCACGTAGCCGTTCTGTATGCTGATATCGGCGCCGAGCTTGGCCAGGCCCTTGAGGTGCTGGTCGATCGGACGCACGCCGATGGCGCAACCGCCGGGCAGGGCCACCCGCGCCACTCCCGAGCGCGCGAGGAGGGGCCCCAGCACCACCACGGACGCCCGCATGGTGGAGACGAGCTCGTAGGGCGCCTCGTTGCTGGCGAGGCGGGCCACAGTGAACCGCGCCAGGCCCTCCGGCTCCACGGACGTCTCGGCGCCGAGCGTCTCGAGGAGCTTGCGCATGGTGACAACGTCGGCCAGCCCCGGGACATTCTCGAGAATGACGGCCTCGGCGGTGAGCAGGCTGGCGGCCATGGCGGGCAGCGCCGCGTTCTTGGCCGCGCTGACGCGCACCTCACCGGTGAGGCGAACGCCGCCGTCGATCACGAGCCGGGTCGCCATCAGCAGCTGATCCGCTGGGCGGCGAGGCCGGTCAGGGGCACGTCGGCCGTGCCGTCCGTCCAGCGGCCTTCGATGTAGCGCTCGACGCCCCGAAGATCGCGGCGCGCTCCGATGCGAGAGAAACCCTCGGCGGCCATGAGGGAGGCGAGGGCTCCCGCCTGCTCCTCGCCGATCTCCATCACGAGCCAGGCCCCGGGACGGAGACAGCGTCCCGCCTGGGAGATAATGCGCCGGAGG
>DASYQB010000280.1:0-6922 GCA_036005985.1 Candidatus Methylomirabilota bacterium
TGGAAACGGAGGCGACCAGGGTGACCTTCTCGTCCATCGAAGATCCGAGGACGATCACGCCCGAGCTCATGCGCTCGCGCAGGGTGTCCATGACCGAGCGCAGCCCCTCGGCGTCGAGGCCGTCGAGCCGCGCGGACAGTACAGACACACCAGCCACCACCTTGGCGGACGCGGCCAGCTCCTGGGCACGACCCTTCGCCACACGTGCCTCCAGTTCCCGGAGCTGCTTCTCGAGCTGCTTCTGCTCGTCGAGAAGCTTCTGCAAGCGCTGGGGCAGCTCGAGGGGCGGGATCTTGAGCAGACCGGCCGATTCGCGGAGGGCCGCCTCCTCCTGACCCACGTGACGGAGCGCGGCCTCTCCCGTCACCGCCTCGATGCGGCGCACCCCCGACGCCACCGCGCCCTCGGAGACCACCTTGAAGAGCCCGATCTGCCCCGTGGCCTCGAGATGGGTGCCCCCGCACAGCTCGGTGGAGAAGTCGCCGATGCGGATGACGCGGACGCGATCGCCGTACTTCTCGCCGAACAGCGCCATGGCCCCGCTCTGGAGGGCGGCGTTCAGATCCATCTCGGCGGGCGTGACCACGATATTCGCCTGCACGTGCTCGTTGACGAGGTCCTCGACCTTCGCCACCTCGCTGTCCTTGACGGACGCGCCGTGGGAGAAGTCGAAGCGCAGATGATCAGGAGCGACCAGGGAGCCCGCCTGGGCCACGTGGGTGCCGAGAATCCTCCGGAGCGCGGCGTGGAGGAGATGCGTGCCCGTGTGGTGGAGCTTGAGCCCCTGGCGCCGCCGTGATTCGACGGAGACCGCTACCTCCTGGTTTTCGCGCAGGTGACCCTGGATCACGCGCACGCGATGGACGATCATCTGGCTGCCGCGGTAGTAGGTGTCCTCGATGGTCCCCTGCCCGTCGCGCCCGATGATGGCGCCCGTGTCACCCATCTGTCCACCCGACTCCGCATAGGCCGGCGTGCGATCGAGGATGACCTCGACGGTCTGGCCTAGGCTCGCCTCGGTGAGCCGTCGTCCCCCCGCCACCAGGGCAAGGATGCGCGCGGGCGTGGCCATCTCCGTGTATCCGAGAAACTGCGGCTTGGGCAGCTGCGCGGAGAGCTGGCGATAGACCTCGACCGAGCCGTCGCCTTCGGCCGCGCCGCCGAAGGACGCGCCCGCCCGCGCCCGCGCGCGCTGCGCCTCCATCTCGGCGTCGTACTTCTCCATGGCTTCTTTCGGAACCGTCCAGCCCTTCTCCTCGAACACCTCCGTGGCGAGATCGGTCGGAAACCCGTGAGTGTCGTACAGCGTGAAGAGAAACTGACCGTCGACGACCTTGGGGCCCGGGCCGACAGTCCCCCGCGGGGCGCGGTCGGACGCACCCACCGGCACGTTGCCTCCGTGCGTGCGAATGTACTCGTCGATCTTGGCCATGCCGAGGCTCAGCGTCTCCGCGAAGCGCTCTTCCTCCTGCTTCACGGCGCTCTCCACCCGCCCCCGCGCCTCCACGATCTCGGGGTAGGCGTGGCCCATGATCTCCACCACCGTCTTCGTGACATCCCACAAGAAGGGCTCGGTGAACCCGAGCATGCGGCCATGGCGCATGGCCCGCCGCATGATCCGGCGCAGGACGTAGCCGCGCCATTCGTTGGAAGGCGTCACCCCGTCCGTGATGAGGAAGGTGGCCGCGCGCGCGTGGTCGGCGATGACCTGCATGGAGACGTCGTGCTCGGCGTTCGAACCATAGCGGATCTTCGAGATGCGCTCGACGTGACCGATGATCGGGCGGAAGAGATCGGTATCGTAGTTCGATTGCTTCTCCTGCACCACCGCCGCGACACGCTCGAGCCCCATGCCCGTGTCGATGGAGGGCTTGGGCAGTGGCGTCAGCTCTCCGGAGGCGGCCCGGTTGAACTGCATGAAGACGAGATTCCAGATCTCGAGCCACCGGTCGCAGTCGCAGGCGGGTCCGAGACACGGACGCCCGGCCTGCTCCTCCCCGCAGGGAATGTGGTCGCCCTGATGGAAGTGCACCTCGGAGCAGGGCCCGCAGGGGCCAGTATCGCCCATGGCCCAGAAATTGTCCTTCTCCCCCAGGCGGAGGATGCGGTCGTCGCTCAGGCCGGCGATCCTCTTCCAAAGCCCGTAGGCCTCGTCGTCGTCCGTGAACACGGTCGCCTTGAGCCGGTTCTTGGGCAAGCCGAGGTCGGTGGTCAGGAACTCCCAGGCGAAGGTGATCGCGTCGTCCTTGAAGTAGTCGCCAAAGGAGAAGTTGCCCAGCATCTCGAAGAAGGTGTGATGACGCGCGGTGCGGCCTACGTTCTCGAGATCGTTGTGCTTGCCCCCCGCCCGGACGCACTTCTGAGCGGTGACCGCACGCTGATAGGCGCGCTGCTCCTCGCCGAGGAAGACGCTCTTGAACTGCACCATCCCCGCGTTGGTGAAGAGGAGGGTGGGGTCCTGGGCGGGCACGAGGGGTGACGAGCGCACCACGGTATGCCCGTGGCGCGTGAAGTAGTCGAGAAACTTCTGGCGCAGCTCGGATCCGGTCATGGTCATGTGGCCATTATACCGGCGGTCAGGACGTCTCGTCGGGCCCGTCGGGGCGCGTCCCCGTAAGCGCGGCCACCGTCCGCATCACCTGGGACGGGGGGTAGCCACGGCGCAGGAGATAGTTGCGAAGGCGCGGGGCCGCCCGCTCGCCGTCCCGGCGCAGCAGCGTGGGCAGGCGGCGGCGGCCGGCTTCCAGGCAACGCTCCGCCTCGGGCGCCTCCTCGAAGGCGGCGGCCACGGCGGCCGCGGCGAGATCGCGCGGAATGCCCTTCTGGAGGAGCTCCTGGCGGAGGCGGCGACTGCCGATGCGGCGACCCCGGGCCCGCGACTCGGCCCAGAAGCGCGCGAAGGACGCGTCGTCCACGTAGCCGCGCGTGGTCAGCTCCGTCACCACTGCGCGAGCGATCTCATCGGGGGCGCCCCGGCGCTTCAGGCGGGAGATCAGCTCGCGCGCGCTCCACGCTTTGCGCGCCAAAAGCTCGAAGGCCGCCAGCTTGGCGGCCTTCGCGTCCAGCTCCCGCCGTTCCCGGGGGCCGCGCGCCGTGCGGCGGCCCCGCGGCGGCACGGTCTCAGGCCCGCTTGGCCACGCCCCGGGGCTTGGTCAACACCGACTTGGCGCCCGCCGGTTTGCTCGCCGCCCCTCCGAGCCCGTCGCTGCTCGAGTCCCAGGTCATCTCACCGGTGGAGAAGATGCCCTTGACCTTGAGATCGAAGTCGTCGGGGTTGGTGGCGGCGTCGCGGGCCGTCTCGTACGTCACGAGCTCCTCGCGGTACAGCCCGAGGAGGGACTGGTCGAACGTCTGCATCCCATACTGCGCCTGGCCGGCGGCGATGACCGTGGAGATCTGCGGCGTCTTGGACTTCTCGCGAATGGACTCGCGCACGAGCCCGGTCATGATCATCACCTCGACGGCGGGCACGCGCCCCTTGCCGTCGGCGCGGACGACCAAGCGCTGGGACACCACGCCCTGGATGACCGCGGAGAGCTGGGCGCGGATCTGATCTTCCTGGTGGGGCGGGAAGATCGAGATGATGCGGTTGATGGTTTCCGTGGCGTTCAGCGTGTGGAGCGTCGAGAGCACGAGATGGCCCGTCTCCGCCGCGTTGATCGCCACCTCCATGGTCTCCGCGTCGCGCATTTCACCGACGAGGATGATGTCGGGGTCCTGGCGGAGGGCGGCGCGCAGGGCCTGGGCGAAGCTCGTCGAGTCCTGGCCGATCTCGCGCTGGCTGATGACGCACTTCTTGTCCTCGTGCACGAACTCGACCGGATCCTCGATGGTCACGATATGGTCGTTGCGGGTCCGGTTCATGTAATCGAGCATGGCGGCGAGGGTCGTCGACTTGCCGGACCCGGTGATACCCGTGACGAGGATGAGGCCGCGCCGCTCCTGGCTGAGCCGCTCCAGCACCTTGGGCAGATGCAGGCCCTCGAAGGCCGGGATGTGCTCCGGAATGTGGCGAAGCACGGCGCGCACGTCGCCCTGGCACAGGAAGAGGTTGATACGGAAGCGCCCGATGCCGGGCGCGGTGTGGCCGAGGTCCATCTCCTCGCCTTCCATGAGGGCGTTGTAGCGGAGCTCCCCCAGCATGTTCATGGCCGTCTTGCGCATGAAATCGCGTGTGACCGGCGGCAGGTCGTCCTGGGTCTCGAGATGGCCGTGCACCCGCAAGATGGGGCGCGAGCCGGATTTGAGGTGCAGGTCGGAGGCGCTACGCTTCACGCACTCGGTGAGAAGCTGGAGAAAGTCCACTCGTGGCTCCTACTTGGCGGCCTTCTGAGGCTCCGCCGGCGCCGGGGCACCGCCGGACGGCTTGAGACCGAGGGCCGCGCGCACCCTGGTCTCGAGGTCCGCCAGCACCTTGGGGTTGTCCTTGAGGTACTTCTTGGCGTTCTCACGGCCCTGCCCGATACGCTCCGTCTTGTAGGTGTGCCACGTGCCGGACTTCTCCACCAGGTTCTGCTCGACGGCGGCGTCCAACACCGAGCCCTCCTTGGAGATCCCCTCGCCGTAGATCACGTCGAACTCGGCCTCGCGGAAGGGCGGCGAGAGCTTGTTCTTCACCACCTTGACCTTGGTGTGCGACCCGATGGCCTCGGTGCCGTTCTTGATCGTCTCCTGCCGGCGAATGTCGAGGCGAATGGTCGAGTAGAACTTGAGCGCGCGACCGCCCGTAGTGGTCTCGGGCGAGCCGAACATCACCCCGATCTTCTCGCGGATCTGGTTGATGAAGATGACCGCGCCGCCCGAGCGGGAAATGGCCGCGGTGAGCTTGCGGAGCGCCTGCGACATGAGGCGCGCCTGCAGGCCCGGCAACGAGTCGCCCATGTCGCCGTCGAGCTCGGCCCGCGGCACGAGGGCGGCCACCGAATCGATCACGATGACGTCCACGGCATTCGAGCGCACGAGCGTCTCCGCGATCTCGAGGGCCTGCTCGCCCGTATCGGGCTGGGAGATGAGGAGCTCGTCCGTGTTGACACCGAGATTCTTGGCGTAGACCGGGTCGAGGGCGTGCTCGGCATCGATGAACGCCGCGGTGCCGCCCATGTGCTGGGCCTCGGCGATGATGTGCAGGGCCAGCGTGGTCTTGCCCGAGGACTCCGGACCATAGATCTCGGTCACCCGGCCGCGCGGGATGCCACCGATGCCGAGGGCGACGTCGAGGGACAGCGCGCCCGTGGGGATGGTGGCAATCTCGTCCATCACGCCGCCCTGGCCGAGGCGCATGATGGCGCCCTTGCCGAACTGCCGGTCTATGGACGCAATGGCGAGGTCAAGGGCCTGCCGTCGATCGCTCTTTGCTACTTCAGCCATGGATTCTCCTCCGAGGCGTGAAAACGCCCGATTCGACAAGCAGTTTTATCATCGTAGAACGGCCCAAGCCATAAAGTCAAACAACACGGTCCTCGAGACACATCCTGACGCGCTCGCGCAGCATGTCAATGTCCAAGAAGGGATACGCGACACGGCTAGCCGCCTCATTCCGACGCCAGAGGCACGGAGGCGATGGGGGTGTAGCGGGCACCAGAGGGGCGAAGATCGCTGCGCATGACCTCGATGGAGGTGACGTGCGTGCTGCCGAAGGTGGTCGCGCCGCCCCTGATCAGACCGGAACGAATGTCGGCCATGCCTTCGCGGCGCCAGCGCTTCTGCACGGGCACGCGACCGATGGTGACGTGCGCCTGCCACGCACGAGAATCCGCCGGAGTTCCCCGCCGCGCCAGCGCCTCGCTCACCCGAGCCTGGAGCTCCCGCACTTCCGGCCCACCCGCGGAGACGCCGACCCAGATGGTGCGCGGGTGCTCGAGACCGGGAAACGCTCCGAGGCCTCGAAGCCCCATGGTGAAGCCGGACACGCCGTCGGCCGCCTCCTGGAGGGCCAGCAGCACCTCGCTCAGCTGCTCGTCGGACTGATCGCCGAGGAAGCGCAGGGTCAGGTGCAGGTTGGCGGGCGGGGTCCACGTGATGGCCTTGGAGAGCGGGCGCAGGCGGTTGATCTGCGCGGCCACCGCCTTCCTGGATTGCTCACCGAGGGCCAGAGCGATGAAGGCGCGCGGCATCACCCCTCGAGCCGGCGGCGCAGCATGTCGAGCGCCGTCTGGGACGATTGCCACTTGATGGCGACCCGATCACCATCGAAGCGGCAGCGACGCACCTCGATGCCCTCGGGCGTCGCGCAGCCGATATAGACGGTGCCCACCGGCTTCTCCGCGCTTCCCCCGTCGGGTCCGGCGATGCCCGTGACGGCGAGGCCGCACGGCGAGCTCGAGATGCGGCAGACGCCGTCGGCCATGGCGCGGGCCACCGGCTCGCTCACCGCGCCGTGGGCGCGCAGGAGAGGCTCGGGCACGCCGAGGAGCTCCTCCTTGGCGCGATTGGAGTACACGATGACGCCGCGCTCGATATAGCGCGAGGAGCCCGCGATATTGGTCAGCCGGTTGCCGAGGAGCCCGCCCGTGCACGATTCGGCCACGGACACCATCCACCCGCGCCGGAGGAGGAGCCGTCCCACCACCGCCTCGAGCAGATCGTCGTCCTGCCCGTAGCAGTCCGCGCCGAGAGCGGCGCGCACCTCGGCTTCCACGGGCTGGAGGGCGACCGACGCGAGAGCCCGCGTGGCGCCACGGGCGAGGAGACGGACGTGCACATCGGCCCCCACGGGCGCGCAGGAGACGGTGACGTCGCCTTCCTTCCCGAGCCACTTGCCCAGCCGGTCCTCGGCGTCGGCCGCGGAAAGCCCCGTGGTCAAGAGCACGCGCAGCTCCTGTCCGTCACCGCTCGCCAAACCGGGCGGCGACTTGAGCACCTCATCCATCAGCTTGGCGAGGTCGGGAACGTCCAGGGGAAGCACCACGAGCGAGCCGTGCCG
>DASYQB010000281.1:0-5042 GCA_036005985.1 Candidatus Methylomirabilota bacterium
TATCGTGTCGGGCTACGAGCATCAGGTGATCCTCGCGCCCTATCCGGGCATGAAGACCCGGATCGCCCTCACCGCGTGGACCAAGCTCGACGCGTTCAACGATTTCGACGAGAAGCGGATCCGCCGTTTCATCACGGCCTACCGCGGGATCGACCACCACCCGCGGTAGAATGCCCTCATGAGCGGATCGGGCCGGCGGCTCCTCGGCATCGCCTGCGCCGGGGTGGTCTCCGTCGCGGCGGGCGGCTGTGCCGCGTACATCTCGCCGCTCCAGCCGCCGCCGTATCGCGATCAGGTCGCCGCGCCGTACGACGTGACATGGACGGCTCTCATCCGGGCCCTCGCCTATGACAATGTCCCGCTGCGCGCGGTGGCCAAGGACTCGGGCGTCATCTCGTCAGACGACATCGTCTCGCCCATCGGTGTCTACGCCGACTGCGGGAGCAAAGGAGACAAGCCGCTCGAAGGCGAGGCCATCGTCACGTTCACCGTGTTCGTGCGACCGAACGGCGGGACCACGGAGCTGCAGATCAACAGCAAGATGCGGACCCTTCGCCTGGGCAAAACGGGTAGTCTCAAGTCAGATCCCAACTACGAGTGCGTGTCGACCACCCGGTGGGAGCCGAATTTCGTGGACACGGTCCGCCGCTACGTCAAGGAGTAGCCATGCCGCCCAAGCTGCCCGACCTCGTGAAGCGTGCGCGCCGGCTCGCCACGGAGCGTGACCGGCTCGTCCAGGAGCTGGCGCGGGAATGGACGACCGCCCTGCGCGGCCAGGGATTCTCCCCCCGAGATCTGGAGGAGCTGTGGGCGGGGCTGACCGAAGAGGCGGTGCGCCGGCTCCTCCAGACCGATACGCGAGCCGCAGGCGCCGAGGCCATCCGGCACGAGGCGCGCGAAGTCATCGCCCGGGTGCGCGCGCGCGTGGAGACCGAGCTTGCCCCGGGGGGATAAGGTGCCGGCGCTGCTGCGGACGCTTCCCGGCGTGGACGCCCTCGTCACCCGCGTGGAACCGCACCCGGCGCTCGCCGGTCTCCCGCGCCGCCGTCTCACCGAGGCGGTCCGCGACGTGCTCGCCGCCGAGCGGCGACGGGTCTTCGAAGGTGCGGCAACCGCGGCCCCGGCCGATACCCTCGCCGAGCGCGTGATCGCGCGCCTCTCCGAGCGCGGCCCGTTCTCCCTCGTCCGTGTGATCAACGCCACCGGCGTGGTCCTCCACACGAATCTCGGCCGCGCCCTCCTCTCGACGTTGGCCCGCGAGCGGCTCGAAGTCGCGGCCGCCGGATACTCCAATCTCGAGATGGACGTCGCCCGCAAGGAACGCGGTTCCCGCTACGCCCACGTGGACGGCCTCCTCCGCCGATTGACAGGCGCCGAAGCCTCGCTCGTGGTGAACAATTGCGCCTCCGCCGTGCTCCTCGCCCTCGAGAGCCTCGCCCGCGGGAAGGAAGTCGTGGTCTCGCGCGGAGAGCTGATCGAGATCGGCGGCGAGTTCCGCATCCCGGACATCATGCGGCGCTCGGGGGCCACGCTTCGCGAGGTGGGTACGACCAATCGCACCCATCTCAAGGACTACGCGCAGGCCATTGGACCCGAGACGGGATTGCTCCTCAAGGTCCACACATCGAACTATCGCGTGGTCGGCTTCACCGCCGCGGTGGGCTCGCGGGAGCTCGCGGAGCTGGGGCGCGAGCGCGGCGTGCCCGTCATGGAAGATCTGGGCTCGGGCTGCCTCATCGACCTCAGGCGCCACGGCTTTCCCTACGAGCCCACCGTGCCCGAGGTGGTGGCCTCGGGCGTGGACCTCGTATCGTTCTCGGGAGACAAGCTCCTCGGCGGACCGCAGTCGGGGATCGTCGTCGGCAAGGCTGAGCTGGTCGGCCGCCTCGCCAAGAACCCGCTCAACCGGGCCCTCAGAATAGACAAGTTCACCGTGGCCGCCCTCGAGGCGACGCTCTACGCGTATGAGGCGGGCGAGGCGCTCGAGACCATTCCCACATTGCGCATGTTGACGGAAAGTCCGGCCTCGATCCGGCGCCGGGCACGCGGGCTGCTGCGGCGCCTCACCCCCGACACGCACACGCGGCTCGGGGTGAGACTGGTCGACGCGACCTCCCAGGTCGGCGGCGGCGCGTTGCCCACGGTGGAGTTGCCCACGGCCGCGCTCGCCATCGGCACCACGGAGCAGCCGGCGCAGGCCCTCGATGAGCGTCTCCGCATGGGTCATCCGCCGGTGCTCGGCCGTCTTCTCGACGATCGCCTCTTGCTGGACTTCCGGACGATTCTTTCCCCGGACCTGTCGGCCCTCGCCTCCGCTCTCAACCGCCTGTGACCGTGCCGAAGCACGTGGTGGTGGGAACAGCCGGGCACATCGACCACGGCAAGACCTCGCTCGTCAAAGCGCTGACTGGCACGGACACCGATCGCCTCCCCGAGGAAAAAGCGCGCGGCATCACCATCGATCTCGGGTTTGCCTTTCTCGAAGAGCCGGACGGTCTCACCATCGAGATCGTGGACGTGCCGGGGCACGAGCGCTTCGTCAAGAACATGCTGGCGGGGGTGGGGGGCATAGACCTGGCGCTCCTCGTCATCGCCGCCGACGAAGGCGTGATGCCGCAGACGCGCGAGCACCTGGCGATCGGCCAGCTCCTGCGCATCAAATCTGGCATGGTCGCTCTGACCAAGACGGACCTCGCCGAGGCTGACTGGATCGAGCTGGTCAAGGATGACGTCACCCGGCTCCTCGACGGGACCTTTCTCGCGGGCTGTCCCATCGTGCCCGTGTCGGTGAAGACCGGGCAGGGATTGCCCGCGCTCCGCCAGACTCTCGCACGCCTAGCCCTCGGGGTGTCTGGCCGCGCCACGGATCAGACGGCCCGCCTCCCCATCGACCGCGTCTTCACTATCAAGGGCTTTGGTACGGTGGTCACGGGCACATTGATGGCGGGACGCCTCGCCGTGGACGACAAGGTGGAGATCTTTCCGCGGGGAATTCAAGCCAAGGTTCGCGGTCTCCAGGTCCACGGACACGCCGTCTCGAGCGCCCAGGCGGGACAGCGCACGGCGGTGAATCTCCAGGGGGTGGAGCGGGCCGCCATCGAGCGCGGGGACGTGCTCGCTCCGCCGGCCGGGCTCGTGACCACCCTGCTCGTCGACGCAACCCTCGAGCTCCTCCCCGACGCCCCTCGGCCGCTGAAGGCGCGGGACCGGGTGCGCTTCCACGTCGGCACCCAGGAAGTGATGGCGCGAGCGCTTCTCGTGGACCGGCCGGAGGTGACCCAGGGGGAGGTGACTTACGGGCGCTTCCGCCTGGAAGCGCCGGTGACCGCGCTGCCCGGCGACCGCTACGTCATACGCTCCTACTCTCCGATCGTCACCATCGGGGGCGGCACCCTGCTCGACATCGCGCCCCCCCGATTCAAGCGCAAGAGTGGCGCACTCGCCGAGCACCTCCAGCTTCTCGAGACGGCCCCGGCGTCAAAGGTGGTCGAAGAGCACCTGCGCCAGGCGGGAGCGGCGGGACTCCGCGCCGCCGACCTGCGCGCCCGCGTGCCCTTCGGGCCTGAGCGCCTGCGAGGTCTCCTCGATGAGCTTCAGCAGGCGCAAGCGATCACGGCGGTGGACCGCGAGTGGTACGTCCACCGTGAGGCGAGCGACCGTCTCCGCTCTCAGGCCGTGGCCCTCCTCGAGGCATTCCATGCCCAGTACCCGCTCCGGGGCGGGATCTCCCGGGAGGAGCTCCGGAGCCGGGCCGGACATGCACAGGAAAAGGTGTTCACCCAGCTCCTGGCCGCCCTGGAGAGCGACGGGGTAGTGAGAAGCGAGCGTGATCAGGTGCGCCTCACCTCGCACACGATTCGCCTGACGCCGGAGCAGCAGCGCGTCGTCGACGGGCTGGACGCCGAATTCCGCCGCGCCGGGGCCGCTCCCCCCGGGCCGGAGGAAGCGCTCAGCCGCCTCGGCGTCAAGGGCACGGAGAAGCACGAGCTCTTTCAGGTTCTCGTCTCCGATGGACGGCTCCTCCGCGTCAAGGAGTCCCTCTTCTTCCACGCGGCCGCTCTCCAGGACATCCGCGACAAGGTGGTCGCCCACCTCAGGGAGAAGAAGGAGATCGGCCCCGCCGACGTCAAGGACCTCCTCGGCGTGAGCCGGAAGTACGCCATACCCCTCATGGAGTACTTCGACTCCCAGCGGGTCACCGTCCGCCAGGGCGAGCGAAGGGTGCTCGTTGACAAGGTCAAGCCGGGCGCGTAGGGTGAAGGTGCCTTAGCAAGGGAAAGGAGTCCCGCCATGTTTGGTCTGGGTTATCAGGAACTGCTGCTCATCCTCGTCATCGTTCTCATTCTCTTCGGCGCGCAGCGCCTGCCCGACCTTGCACGCTCGCTGGGTTCGAGCGTGAAGGAATTCAAGAAGGGCGTGTCCGACCTCAAGGATGAGGCGTCGGCGACGGAGAAGAAGAAGGACGACGACAAGAAGGCCTGACGAGACCGCAGCTCCCCGCCGCCACCAAATCCCCCGCGACTGCTCGTGCCTCCCGATCGCCACGCCGTCGGTATTGACCTGGGTGGCAGCAAGCTGCGCGGCGGGCTCTTGAGCTCTTCCGGCCAGCTCATCGGCCGCCTCGAAGTGCAGACCGAAGCCTGGAAAGGGCCGCCGAGCGTCATCGCCAATCTCAAGAGCATGATCACCCGCCTCGTGGATTCCACCGATCCCGCACGGGTGGCCGGCATTGGCATCGCCGCCGCCGGTCAGATCCACCCCAAGACCCACGCCGTCGTCTACGCCCCGAACCTCGAGTGGGAGAACGTTCCGCTCCGCGATGAGATCGAATCGACCTTCGGCATGCCGGTCTATGTCGAGAACGACGTGCGGGCCGCCGCCTGGGGCGAATATCGTTTCGGGGCAGGACGAGGGGCGGAGAGCCTGATCGCCGTCTTCGTGGGCACCGGCGTCGGCTCCGGGGCGGTGGTGGACGGCATCCTGCTTCGTGGGGCAGGCAATGCGGCGGGCGAGCTCGGTCACACCCAGGTCGTGCCCGACGG
>DASYQB010000282.1:0-3654 GCA_036005985.1 Candidatus Methylomirabilota bacterium
GCCAGGGGATTCTTCGCCGTGTCGCGGATGCGCTGGAAGGCGGCGAGGGCGAGGCCCTCGATGAGGATCTGCATGCCGAGATAGGTCATGTCCCACCGGCGATCGCTGATCGTCTGCTCGAGCAGGGTCTTGAGGCCGGGGGTGATGGGATAGGCCAGCTCGAACTTCTCGTGGAGGAGCCGGGCATAGGCCTCGACGTGGCGTGCCTCGTCCATGACCTGGGTCGCCGCGTAGAACTTGGCGTCGACGCCTGGCACGGTCTGGACGATCTTGGCGGTGGCGATGAGGGCGCCCTGCTCCCCATGCATGAACTGGGAGAGGGTCTGGGCCTGCAGGTTGTGGCGGACGCGGGTGCGCTCCTTCTCGGTGAGCCGATCCCAGACCGGGGAGCCCCAGATGGGACCCGCGCGGTCGTCGAGCATCATGGGGTTCTCGGGGTCGAGGTCCTGCGTCCAGTCGATGCGGGTGGCGGCGTCCCACTGCTGCTTCTTGCCCTTGTCGTAGAGCTTGAGCAGCTTCTCGCGCCCGTCCTCGTACTCCCAGGTGAAGCTGGTCTCGGCCTTGCCTTCGAACTTCCACTGGGTCTGCTCGACGGGGATCTGATACCGATACGTGCTTGACATCGTTCCGGGACCTCCTAGCCCCTGACTGGCGACCGTAAACTGCCCCGGTCGGGGTGTCAACCGCTACGTCAACCCTGCTTGCCGGCCACGGCGAGGAGATGGGGCGGCAGACCCAGGAGCGTGGGCTCGCGCTCGACGGCCCGCGCGGCCTCGAGGAGGCGCTCGCGCTCGGCCGGATCGGCCCAGCGCCGCTCGAGATCGGGCAGGAGCCAGCCGGGGCCTTCCACCCCCACCAGGTCGATCAGGTCGAAACCGGCTTCCCGTGCCTCGGCCTCGAGCTCGTCGGGGCGATGGAAGAAGGTGGTCGTGAAGTAGTCCTTCTCCGTGCCGTTCCGGTGCTGCCCGTCGCGCAGGTCGCGGGCCACGATGGCGGCGAACTCGGGATCGCCGAGGAGGTTGTCGGCCACGCCGGACAGCAGGGAGGCGTAGCGGCTCACCGCCGCGGCGAAGAGCAGGCCACCGGGCTCGAGCACGCGGCGCGCTTCGCGCAGGGCCCCGAGGCGATCGGCGCGCTCGGTCAGGTGATAGAGCGGGCCCAGCAGCAGCACGGCCCGCGCGCTCGCATTGGCTTCGTCGAGATGTCGCGCGTCGCCCAGCCGACAGTCGGCCACCGGAGCGTGCGGCTGGCGCGCCGAGGCGGCCCGGGCCTGCTCGACGTGCAGGGGAACGGCGTCGACGAGGATGACCCGATAGCCGAGGGAGGCGAGCCAGCAGGCGTAGGCGCCGGGGCCGCCTCCCACGTCGAGAACGGTGCAGGGAGGCGAGGGCAGGTGGCGGAGGATGATCTCCTGGGTGCGGGCGAATTCGATGAGCCCGTGACTGCGGAAGAGACGGCCGGCCTCGATGCCCCGGTTGTAGTAGGCTTCAGCCTCGCGTGGGATCGACTCGCCCATTTCCGGTTCCTTTCTTCCCTGTCCAGTGTAAAGCATAGCGCTCATGCCGCAGCGACTCGTCCAGCGCGTGCTCGTGCCCGCGGGCTTCATCTTCTTGTGGAGCTCGGCCTACATCGTCGTGCGCATGGGCCTGCCCGACATGTCGCCCATCGCCTCGCTCGCCCTCCGCTTCGCCATCGCCACGGTGGTTCTCGTGGCCCTTGCCCAGGCGATGGGGCAGCCGCTCGCCGTGCTGGGGAAACGCTGGCCACACTTCGCGGTGGCGGGCGCGCTCATGAATGGGATCTATCTCGCCACCGCCTACGTGGCGCTTCAGTATCTCGCCGCGGGCACCATGGGGCTTCTCGCCTCGCTCAATCCCATGCTCACGGCACTCCTGGGCTGGCTCATTCTCGGCGAGCGCATGCGGCCCTCGCAGTGGCTGGGGCTGGGGCTCGGCGTGGCGGGTGTGGTTCTCGTGCTGGGCCTGGCGCCGGTGCCGGGGCGGAGCGTAGCGGCAGCGTTGCTTGCCGTGGCCGGCATCGTCGCCTTCGCCATCGGGACGATCTATTTCCGCCGCCACTGCGGCCCCAGCGCGCTCCTCGCGGGCAACGCGGTGCAGATGGGCTCGGCGGGTATCCTCTGCGCCGTGCTCGCGGCCACCGTCGAGAGGTTCCACGTGACGTGGACGTGGCGGCTTATCGCCTGCGTGCTCTATCTCGCCCTCGCCGTGTCCGTCGGGGCCATGGGGCTCTTCGGCTACATGCTTCGCTCTCGCACGGCGGGGGTGGTCTCGAGCAACTTCTACGTCATCCCGGGGCTCACTGCGGTGCTGGCCTGGCTCGTCCTCGGGGAAACGCTCACGCCGATGGCGGTGGCGGGCTTCTTCCTGTCCTCCATCGGCGTGTGGCTCGCCCAGCGAGAGGCGCCTTCGCCTTGAGAGACCCGGCGGTTTCGGTTATGGTGTCGCCATGAACTCGCGCTGGGACGACGCCGCGGTCGGCAATCTCGACGGTCTCGGTCTCCTCGTGTACGCTTCGCGGCTCATCGGCGCCGAGACGTCGCTGGTGGTGTGGGGCGGCGGGAATACCTCGATCAAGCAGGCCGAGCGTGACTACCGCGGTCGCGAGGTGCGGGTGCTTCGCGTCAAGGGATCGGGCTCGGATCTCAAGAGCATCGAGAAGAAGCACTTCCCCGGCGTGCGCATGGACGATGTCCTCGCTCTTCTCGATCGGCAGGACATGGGCGACCAGGAGATGGTCGACTACCTGGCGCATGCGCTGCAGGAGCCGGCGAGCCCGCGCCCGTCCATCGAGACACTCCTCCACGGATTCCTGCCCGCGGCAGCGGTGATCCACACCCACGCCGATGCCATCGTGTCCCTCACCAACAACGACCGCGCGGCCGATGTGCTCCGCGAGGTCTACGGGGCGGAGGTCATCGCCCTTCCGTATCGGCGCCCGGGCTTCCTCATCTCGCGCGAGGTGGCGGAGACCTTCGAGCGCCACCCCACGGCCAAGGCACTGCTCCTCGAGAAGCACGGGACCATCTGCTGGGGCGCCACCGTCAAGGAAGCCTATCTCTCGACGGTGGACCTGGTCAGCCGCGCCGAGGAGGCGATCGAGCATCGCGCGAAGGGGCGCGTGCGCTTCGGCGGTGTGATGGTGCCCGCCGCGTCACCGGATGCGAGACGGAAGGTCGCCCTTGCCGTGGCCCCGGTCCTCCGCGGGCTGGTGGGACGGGAGCGCCGTGTGGTCTTGGGCTTCTACGACGCGCCGGACGTGCTCGAGTTCGCCTGCTCCAAGGAAGCGGCGGCGCTGTCGGGAATCGGCCCCGCCACTCCGGATCACACGATCTACACGAAGCGGCTGCCCTGCTTCGCCGCGGTGGACGACCCGCGCGATCCCGTGGCGGTGGCTGCCGCCATCAAAACCGCCGTCGAGCGCTTCGTGGACGATTACACCGCGTACGTCAAGGCGAGCGGAGGCATCGCGCCCACGGATCCTTTTCCCCGCGTGATCACGGTGGCGGGGCTGGGCATGTTCACCACGGGCAAGGATCGGCGCACCGCGGGCATCGTGAGCGATATCTACCACCACACCATCTCCGTGCTGGGCGCGGCGACTTCCTTCGGCGCCTACGTGTCGCTCTCCGCCCAG
>DASYQB010000283.1:0-3305 GCA_036005985.1 Candidatus Methylomirabilota bacterium
ACGAGTCCCGGCTCACCACGCCGACCACCCGGGAGGCGGGTCGCGCCGTCGCGACCACCTGGGAAGCGGCCCTCGCCGCGCTCGGCGCCGCGCTCCGGCGCTACCGGCCCGAGGAGATCGGTGTCCTCGCCTCGCCCCAGATGTCGAACGAGGATCTGTTCGCGCTGAAGCGTCTGGCCGATCAGCTCCACCTGGTGAACGTCGATTATCGAGTGCCTCCGGCGGCTCCCGGGGACCAGGACGACTTCTTGATCCGCGCCGACAAGAATCCGAACACGCGGGGCGCCGAGCTCATCGGCCTCTCACCAGGAACCGGCGGGCTCGACGGGGCGGGGATGATCGCGGCGGCAGGAGCGGGTCGACTGAAGCTGCTCTGGATCTTCCATCACGATCTATCCCGGTCTGCTTGGGCTCCGGCACAGGTCGAGACGGCCCTCGCGAAGGCGGAAACGATCGTCTTTCAGGGCACCAATGCCAATAGCACGAGCGCCGCGGCCCATCTCGTGCTGCCGAGCGCGGCGTATGTCGAGCGCGAAGGCACCTTCACCAATTTCGAAGGTCGCGTCCAGCGCTTCCGGACCGCGCTCGACGCGCTCGGAGAGGCGCGGCCGGACTGGGAGGTGTTCTCGGGGCTCGCGGTGCTGCTCGGCCTGCCCGACCCGGTGCTCACCTCCCCGCGCGCCGACCAGGTGTTCCAGGGGCTGGCAGCAGCGGTGCCCGCGTACGCCGGCATGAGCTACCGCGCCCTTGGGGATGGCGGACGGGTGGCCGGGTCATGAGCGTGGCGGGCGACCTCCTCGCGCGGTTCGGCCCCGTCGCCTTCACGATGTTCGTGGTGCTGAACCTGGGCGGCATCTTGACCTGGGTAGAGCGCAAGCAGTCGGCGATCATGCAAGATCGCATCGGCGCCAACCGCGCCTCGATCTTCGGCATCCGCGCCATGGGGCTGCTCCACCCCCTGGCGGACGCGGTCAAGATGCTGACGAAGGAAGACTTCATGCCCACCCACGCGGACCGCCTGCTCTTCGTTCTGGCGCCGTTCGTGTCGGTCTTCTTCGCGCTCGCGGCCTTCGCTTCCATTCCCTTCGGCGACACCCTGACCGTCGCGGGGCGAACGATCGAGCTGCAGGCGGTGACGCTCAACGTGGGGATTCTCTACGTGCTCGCCATGCTGTCCCTGGGCGTCTACGGCCTCATGATGGCGGGCTGGGCTTCGGCCAATAACTACGCACTGCTCGGCGGACAGCGGGCGGCCGCCCTGATGATCTCCGCGGAGATCGCCATCGGGGCGTCCCTCATGGGCGTCGTGATGGTCTACGGCTCGCTCAACATGCAGGACATCACCCGCGCCCAGGGCCAGCCCCTCCTGCCGCAGTTGTTCGGGAGCTGGATCCCCGCATGGGGCATCCTGACGCAGCCGCTCGCCTTCGTGATCTTCCTCACCGCGGGGATCGCCTCCACGAAGCGCATTCCGTTCGACATGCCCGAGGGCGAATCGGAGATCATCGGTTACTTCGTCGAGTACAGCGGGATGAAGTTCGGCATGTTCGCCATGGCCGACTTTCTCGAGACGGTCGTCATCGCCGGGATGTCGACGGCGCTGTTCCTCGGCGGGTGGCAGATCCCGTATCTGCAAACGGGTGGCTTCGCGTTCCCCTGGGGGCAGAGCCTTGCGCTTCCCGCGCTCGTCGTGACGGTGCTCCAGGTCGGGGCCTTCCTCACGAAGGTCGTGGTGATGATCTGGTTTCTGATGCTGGTCCGGTGGACGCTGCCGCGCTTCCGGTACGACCAGGCCATGCGTCTCGGGTGGCTCGGACTGTTCCCGCTGTGCATTCTCAACCTCATCGTCACGGCCATAGTCCTCCTGGCCCTCGGAAAGAGCTGAGCGATGGCATCGCCGTACCAGAGCTCGAACACCCCCGCGGATCTGAGCCACTCGAGCAAGCTGTCGCTTCGCCAGCGCTTCTATGTCATCGAGGTGCTCGGCGGGCTCGCGCTGACGGCCAACCACTTCTTCACGAACATGTGGCGACATACGCTGCACACGGTGTTTCGGGTGAAGAGCGCGCACGGCTCCGTCACCATCCAGTACCCGGAAGAGCGCCGCCCGTACTCCCCGAGGCTGCGTACCCTGCACCGCCTCGTCCGCCGGGAGGACGGGTCTCCGCGCTGCGTCGCCTGCATGATGTGCGAGACGGTGTGCCCCGCGCACTGCATCTACATCGTGGCGAGCGAGCACCCGAATCCCGAGATCGAGAAGGTTCCCGCGCGCTTCGACATCGACCTCGGCAAGTGCGTGTTCTGCGGATTCTGCGTGGAGGCCTGCCCCGAGGACGCCATCCGGATGGACACGGGCATTCTCGAGTTCGCGTCGTTCAGCCGCGGCGGCATGGTGTATACGAAGGAGATGCTGCTGGCCCACGAGCCCGCCCGCGCCGACGGCGGCCCGGCGACTCCTGTGCCCATTCCCGCGGACCGCAAGCTCATCCTCGAGATGTGACGTGCAGCTCGGCGCGTTCGTCATCCTGGCGGTGCTGGTCGTCGGCTCGGCGGCGGGGCTCATCCTGAAGCGGAACCCCATTCACGGCGCGCTCTTCCTCGTGGTCAACCTCGCGAGCGTCGCCGGGCTCTACCTCACGCTGCGGGCGGAGTTCCTCGCCACCGCCCAGGTCATCGTGTACGCGGGGGCCATCGCCGTGCTCTTCGTGTTCGCCATCATGGTGCTCATTCCGGGCAAGGATGAAACGGGCCCCGATCCCCTGCGCGGCCAGCGCTGGCTGGCGGTGCCGGTGGTCGGAGTCTTTCTCCTCCTCAGCACGCTCATCTTGCGCTCCGCGGCGCTCAAGGGACCGGGCCAAACCGCTCACGTTCCCGGGGGCATCGAAGCCGTGGGCCGACTGCTCTTCACCGACTATCTGTTCCCGTTCGAGGTCACCTCCTTCCTCCTCCTTGCCGCCATCGTGGGCGTCCTCACCCTGGCGAAGCGGAAGGCCTGAGCGGCTCAATGGTTCCCGAGTCCTACTACGTCGCGCTGTCCGCGGTGCTCTTCAGCATGGGCGTCCTGGGCGTGCTCGTCCGCCGGAACCCGCTCGTGATCTTCATGTCCATCGAGATGATGCTCAATGCCGCCAATGTCGCCCTCGTCGCATTCGGGCAGCGCTACAACACGGCCGAGGGGCAGGTGCTCGTGTTCTTCGTGATGTGCGTGGCGGCGGCGGAAGTGGCGGTGGGGCTCGCCATCATCGTGGTCATCTTCCGGCTCCGCCGGCGGCTGTCCGTCGACGAGCTGAGCCTCATGCGCTGGT
>DASYQB010000284.1:0-6191 GCA_036005985.1 Candidatus Methylomirabilota bacterium
AGCCCGTGGCCTCCCCGATCGAAGGTGACGAGGCGGGCTCCGGGAATGGCCGCCACCATCTTCTGCGCGTGCGAGTACGGGACGATCTTGTCGTTCGTCCCGTGCAGGGCGAGGGTCGGAACGCGAACCTGACCGAGCAGATCGTACAGATCGACACCGTCGATGGCGCGGAGAGACTCGATCAACACCTCGGGGGTCGTCTCGCCCGCCCAGGCCACGCAGTCCTCGACGCCCTTGAGCGAGTGAGGCTCCGGGAAGATCCGCTTGAACAGGCGGTGGCGCCAGTTGTCGAAGTCATCGCGAATCACCCTGGCCACGCGTTCCTCGAACGGCTTCGGCACCGATTCGGCGTACTGGCCGGAGAGGAGGATCAAGTGGGAGAGCCGATCGGGATGGGCGACCGCATAGCGGAAAGCCAGCGGCGCCGCGCACGAGAAGGCCACGAGAGCGAAGGGGGGCCGGGCCACCTCGTCGAGCACGGCGAGAAGATCGCCGTAGCGCGTGTCCATGTCGTAGCCGGTGGCTGGCCGGTCGGACCGCCCGTTGCCGCGCGGGTCCATGGTGATGACGCGGAAGTAGCGCGACAGGTAGGGAATCTGATGCTTCCACATCCGACTGTACGTGACGACCTGACACTGGGGCAGCAGGAAGAGATCACGCGCTCCGCTTCCCGTCACCTGATAGAAGATGCTGGCGTCCGGCCGATGAACGTACATCGTGGCTCCTCTCTCAGACGTTCAGGCTGCGCCGGGTCATCATCTCGTAGAGGACGAGGGCCGCGCCGCCTCGGACGGTGGCGCGCTTGTCGGCCGGCACCACGCCCACCTTGGTCGCGTCGAGCGCGGGAGCGAGGGCCCGGTGGCGGACCCGGCGCTCGATGTCGCCCTGGAGAGGAGCGAGGGAGGCGGCGACGCCACCCGTGATCACGATGACCTCCGGATTGAGCAGGTTCACGAGCGCCCCGATGCCGATGGCGAGCGCTTCACAGGCCTCGTCGACCACCTCGTGGGCGAGGGGATCACCGTCCGCGGCGGCCTCGAACAGGAGCTCCGAGTTGATCCGCTCGGGATGCCCACCCGTAAGGGCAAGGACCGCGGAATCGGGATAACGGGCGAGCCGCTCGCGTGCGCGCTCCGACATCATGCCACCCGCCACATACGTGGCCAGGCACCCGATGCTCCCGCAGCGGCAGCGAGGGCCGTTGAGGCTCACCGCGAGATGCCCGATCTCTCCCGCGCTGTGGAGATGCCCGCGGATCAGCCGTCGGTCCACGATCAGGCCGGCGCCAATGCCCGTGCCGATAGCCACCGTGGCCAGCGAGGAAGCGCCCCGCCCGAGGCCGAACATCCACTCTCCGAGAGCGAGGGCATTCACGTCGTTGTCGACGAAGACAGGGTGGCCGCTTCGCGCGTGGATGAGGGCGGCGAGCGGCACGTCGCCCAGGTCGGCGAGCCAGGAGGAGGGTATCGATCGCATGGATCCCTTCTCGACGTCGACGAGGCCGGGAAGCCCGACGCCGATTCCGGCCACGCGGCAGCGGCCCGCATGGGCCGCGGCGAGCGCACCATCGATCAACGTGAAGATCGTGTCCACCACGGGACCGCCGCCCCGGGTGGATGCCTGGGCAGTAGCGAAGACGGTGCCGTCGGGCCACACCAGCCCAGCCGAGATCGTCGAGGCTCCCACATCCACCCCGATCACCGGGTCCGATAGGATCGTCATGTGGCTCCGACTTCGCAAGCCCTGTGCCAGCGAAAAATCCTGCTCGGATGGTCGCGGTTCCCGTCGAGGGTGCAAGGTGGGCTTGCAGGGACGGAGCTCTTCCCTCCGGTAAACGCGCATCGGTACTGGCAGCACCGAGTGCAAGGTGACATGGCGGATCACCGGGGAGCACGTGCAAGCTCCGGATGCTCCTTTGACGTGAGGGCGTCCCATTCGTGTCGGCATGCCGCCTGTCCTTGCGTGTCCACGTTCCCGGGCTGCCACCTCAGCTTGCGGGGCCAAACTCCCGAAATCAAGCGCGCCCGATTCGCCCATTTTGCCGCAACGCAAGCTCGTGTTGCTTTCACGTTCGCCGAACCGCTTGAAATTTCGCGAGGAGGGCGCGGGCACGGAGCTTGCTCGCCGATCGGCGTGTAACGCAGCGCCAACTCGCGAACAGGAGGCTTGATGATGCGTCGCCTTTACATCGTGACCGTGATCCTGATGCTTGCCGTTATTGTCGCGCTCCGCGTGCAGGCCCAGGAGCACACCCACACCGTGGCCATGCCGGAATCACTGACGTGGGTTGAGCCGGCCACTCTTCCGGGGGCGCGGCTCGCCGTCGTGCAGGGTGACCCGGGCAAGGAGGGGCTCTTCGTGTACCGCCTCAAGATGCCCGCCGGCTACCGGATTCCTCCCCACCTCCACAAGGCGAGCGAGAACGTCACCGTGCTCTCCGGCGTGTTCTTCATTGGCGTGGGGGAGAAGTTCGACCAGGGCCGCGGACAGGAGCTCCCGACCGGCGGATTCGCGTCCATCCCGCCGAATCATCCCCACTTCGCATGGGTGGGCGGCACGGAGACCGTGGTGCAGGTGCACGGCGTGGGACCGACCGATCTCAGGTTCGTGAACCCGGAGGACGATCCACGAAAGAAGAGCTAGGAAAGGAGGCGCGCGATGCCCAAGTTCGTGATCGAGCGGGAGATCCCGGGAATCGGCTCGTGGAGCGGTGGGAAGCTGCAGAAAACTGCCGAGAAGTCACGGGCAGTCCTCCGCGAGCTCGGGCCGGACATCCAGTGGCTCACCAGCTACGTGACGGACGACCGCCTGTACTGCGTCTACATCGCGCCGAGCCCGGACCTGATCAAGGAGCATGCGGCCCGCGGCGGGTTCCCGTGTGATCGGGTCACCGAGGTCCGAGGGATGATGGACCCCACCACCGCCGAGGGGCGGTCGTGATGGAGCCCGCCCGCGCGTTCTTTCGTGAGGCGGGCTGTGGGCCCGCCGTCGTCTGCATGCACTCGAGCGCGAGCTCCTCGGCGCAGTGGCGGCCCTTGATGGATCGCCTGGCCGGCCGATTTCACACCCTCGCCGTTGATCTGTACGGTTCAGGCAAGACTCCGGCCTGGCCAGGTCACCAGCCGCTCACGCTCGCTGATGAGGCGGCACTCCTCGCCCCCGTCTTCAAATGGGCGGGCGAGCGATGCCATCTCGTCGGGCATTCCTACGGAGGCGCCGTAGCCTTGACGGCGGCGCTCGCCGAGCCGGCCCGCGTTGCTTCGGCTGTCCTGTTCGAGCCCGTGCTGTTCTCGGTACTCATGGCCGACGATCCGACCCAGCCCGCGGCGCGGGAGATCATCGCGGTGCGGGATGACACGGTGGCCGCGCTCGAGCGCGGGGACCCGGAGGCGTCCGGGGCTCGATTTGTCGACTACTGGATGGGCTCCGGCACGTGGGCGGCCATGCCGGATCTGCGGCGCGAGGGGCTCGCGACCGCGATGAAGACCGTGAAGGCCGAATGGGACGCCGCGTTCCGGGATCCGACGCCCCTGTCCGCCTTCGCGGCGCTCGACGTGCCGGTGCTCGTCATCACCGGCTCGAACTCGCCCGCCTCGTCGAGAGGAGTGGCCCGGCTCCTCACGAAGACCTTGCCGCGCGTGACGGCGATCGAGCTCGAAGGCGTGGGACACATGGGCCCGATGACCCATGCGGATCGGGTCAACGCACTGATCGAGCGGTATCTCGCCGACAGTCAGACGACACTCACCGAGTAAACGAGGAGGAATGAACATGGCAGGTGCGACACCGAGCATGCTCACGGATGCGATGCTGAAGCGTTTCGCGGACCGGGCTCCCGGCTATGACCGGGACAACCGGTTCTTCGAGGAGGATTTCACCGAGCTCAAGCAGGCGGGCTACCTCACCGCGGCCGTACCGCGCGAGCTGGGCGGCGGCGGGCTCACCTTCGCCCAGATGATGCACGAGCAGCGGCGGCTCGCCTACCACGCTCACGCGACGGCCCTCGGAATCAACATGCACATCTACTGGACGGGGGTTGCCGCCGACCTGTGGCGGACGGGTGACAAGTCGCTCGAGTGGCTGCTCACCGGCGCGGTGAAGGGCGAGGTCTACGCGGCCGGCCACGCCGAGAAGGGGAACGACATTCCCGTGCTTCTGTCGACGAGCAAGGCCGAGCCGGTCAAGGGCGGATACCGCTTCACCGGCCACAAGCACTTCGGGAGCCTGACCCCGGTGTGGACCTTCCTCGGCCTGCACGGTCTGGACACGAGCGACCCGGCTGCTCCGAAGGTGGTCCACGCCTTCATGCCGCGAAACACCGAGGGCTACAGCATCAAGGACACGTGGGACGTGCTCGGCATGCGGGCCACCGCGAGCCACGACACGATCCTCGAAGGCGCAGTCGTGCCCGACCGGTACATTGCCCGGGTGGTGCCGGCGGGGTTCGCAGGCGCCGATCTCTTCATCCTGGCGATCTTCCAGTGGGCCCTCACCGGCTTCGCCAACGTCTACTACGGCCTGGCCCAGCAGCTCCTCGACCGCACGGTGGAGAGCGTGAAGAAGAAGACCTCGCTCGGGATCTCCCGGGGCTCCATGGCCTATCACCCCGAGGTGCAGCACAGCGTGGCCCAGATGGTCATGGAGGTGGAGGCGATGGGCCCATACCTCGACCGGCTGGCCGACGACTGGACGAACGGCGTGGATCACGGCATGGCGTGGCCGCTCAAGATCGTCGCAGCCAAGCACCGGTCGGTGGAGAGCGCCTGGAAGGTCGCGGACATCGCGCTGGACCTGGCCGGCGGCTTCGGCATCTTCGCCGCGTCAGGGATGGAGCGCCTGCTCCGGGACGCCCGTCTCGGCCGGATCCACCCGGCCAATCCCGCCCTGACCCACGAGATCGTGGGCAAGATGACGCTGGGAATCAATCCGGACGAGCAGCCGCGCTGGGGGTAGACGGCGGCGCGCACGGGACCGGCTAGAGGAGCTGGGCGCGGCTGGTGGCGAGGGTCTCGCGGGGACCTCGTCGACCAGCCGTGCTTATGTCCGGGGCACCAAGCCCACGTCTCCGGGCTGTACGCAGTCGCGTTCTGAGTGAGCCGCGCGCCCGAAACCCCGCGCGTGGTGCCCGTTGCGCGTCAGGCAGACCTCGCATATCGTCTACCCAGAGGCCGCCTAGCAAGCTTCATCAACCTCGAGCCGCAGGCTCGAAAAGGAGCATCGACCATGGGTAAGGTCCTTGAATGTGCCAAGGTTGATCCCTCGTCCGGATGCAAGCATGTCGTTCACGGAAACACCGAGGAGGAAGTGCTCAAGAACGCCATGGAGCACGCGAAGCAGCATGGGATCCGGGAGGCCACGCCCGAGCTGATGGCCAAGGTGAAGGGAGCGATCCGGGACGAGAAGTAAGACCTTCGCCGATACCGCGGCAAGAGACGGGTCCGTGGTCCCTGGAGCCGGTTCTTCACGAGGGGTGTGACATGGCGGAACGTGGGATCCACATCGTGCGCGCGCACCTCGCCAAGCTGCCGCCGTCGGAGTCACTGACCATCGCGGAGCGCCGCGCCCAGTACGAGCGAGCGGAGAACGTCTTTCCCACGCCGGCCGAGGTCAAGGTCGAGCGGGTGACAGCGCCGACGGCGCCCGCGGAGTGGCTGCGGCCTCCCTCGGCGGCACCAGGCCGCGTGGTGCTGTACCTGCACGGCGGCGGCTACGTGATCGGCTCGCCACGCTCCCACCGCCATCTCGCGGCGGCGATTGCCACCGCGGCGGGGTCGAGCGCGCTGCTCCTCGAGTATCGGTGCGCGCCCGAAGCTCCGTTTCCCGCGGCGGTGGACGACGCCGTCGCCGCCTACCGCTGGCTTCTCGACCAGGGCGTCTCCGCCAGCGGCATCGTGATCGCGGGGGACTCGGCGGGAGGCGGGCTCACCGTGGCCACCCTGCTCGCCCTGCGGGATGCCCGGTTGCCGCTGCCCGCGGCCGGGGTGTGCATCTCGCCGTGGGTCGATCTCACGTGCCGCGGCGCCAGCTATGCCACCAAGGCCGCCACCGACCCCATCGTGAAGCGGGCAGGCGTTCACGAGATGGCGCGCGCGTATCTGGGCACGGCGGACGCGCGCACCCCGCTCGCTTCGCCGCTCTTCGCCGACCTGCGCGGTCTGCCGCCCCTCCTCATCCAGGTGGGCAGCGAAGAG
>DASYQB010000285.1:0-7323 GCA_036005985.1 Candidatus Methylomirabilota bacterium
CGCCGCCCACATTCTGCGATCGGAGCAGGACCCCGGCACCGTGACCTCGAAGGCCATGGCCGAGCTGCTCTACCCTGGGCATCCGTATCGCCGCCCGGTGTCGGGTACGGCCGAATCCGTCCGCCGGATCACGCGAGAGCAGGTGGCGGCCTTTCATCGGGACAACTACCGCCCCGACGGCGCGGTGATCAGCGTGGTCGGAGACGTCACCGTCGACGAGATCCGCCGCGAGCTCATGGCACGCCTCGCCGGATGGAGCGCTCCCGGCCACGCGCGCCCGGACATCCCCATGGCGCCTTCGAGCCCGCCCGTCGAGCATCGGAGGATCGTGCGGGCCTTGACGCAGGCCACGGTCTCCCTGGGGCGGCCCGCCATCCGGCAGGACCACCCGGACTATTTCCCGCTCGTGGTCGCCAACTATGTCCTCGGAGGCGGCTCGGTGTCCCGCCTCTACACGCGAGTGCGCGAGGAGCGCGGGCTCGCGTATTCGGTCTACAGCGCGCTCGGGCCCGGCCGATACGGCGCCTCGTACTTCGTGGGGCTGCAGACGCGCCTCGACGCGGTCGACGAGGCGGTGCGCCTGACTAGGGACGAGATGGCGCGCATGGGACGCGAGGAGGTCTCCCCCCGCGAGCTCGCCCTCGCCAAGTCGTATCTCATCGGAAGCTATCCCCTCCGCACCGACACGTCGGGGAAGATGGCGGGGCTGCTCGTGGCGGTGGAGGAAAATGATCTGGGTCTCGACTGGCCCGACCGCTTCAAGGCGGGCATCTCGCGCGTGACGTTGGCCGACGTCAAGCGCGCGGGCGCCATCTACATGGATCCCGCCACGTTCTCGTCGGTGACCGTGGGGAAGTAGCGCCGGTGCGCCGGGGGCGCGAGCAGGCTATCGCGGGTAGGGCAGCACGGGCGTATCGAGCGGTACCGGCGGATACTCACCGCCGACCCACGCGCCTTCCTTCGGCCAGAGCTTGATGCGCTCCGCGGCGATGACCGGATAGACATACGGCAGCTCACCCACCGGACGCTCTTCCACGCCCGCTACCGTGCCGAGCACGGTGACCCGCCGGCCGCGAGCGTAGACGGCCGGATCGAGAAAGCCCGGCATGCGGGCGAGGAAGCGGCCGGGCGAGCTGTCGCTCCGCTCCGGGGCGTCGCCGCTGTCGAGACGACGGGAGAGGACTTCGATCTCCGTCTCCCCGGCCTTGGGAGCAGTGGCGAGAATCTCCCCGCCCAGGATCACCCGCGCGCCTCGGTACGCCGGAGGGTCGGCGCGGATCTGGGCCAGGCTCAGCGAACGATTCACGGACCGGGTCAGCGCCTCCGGGAACGGCGAGGCGGCGCAGCCCGTGACGAGGAGCGCCGCCGCCACCAGGAGAGATGCACGCATGCGCAAGACCTTACTGCGGTGCGGCGGCCCCCGCAATCGTGCACGAGGCGTATGCTAGAATACGATTCCGCATGAGCCGGAGAATTTTTTGGGACCGGTGTCTTCCCTTCCTGGTGCTCGCGGCGGGACTGATCGCCGCCACGCCCGGGGGCGCCATGTCTCTTGTCCTCACCGACCGCGATCGCGAGCAGGCGATTCGTGCCGGCAAAAAAAGCATCGTGGCGGAAGAGTTCGGCGGGGAGTGGCGGGTGAAGGACGCGGCGGGGCAGACCCTGACCGTGATGACGCCGTTTCACCGGCTCGCCCTCGCTGCCCGCAATTCCGCCTTCCAGAGCAAGGAGCTCAAGCCGAAGGAGGTGGAGAGCGTCCTCAAGGGCTCCGAGGGCAAGCTCGCCTTCTGGGTAACCCTGCGCGGCGGCAAAGCCGACTTCGCCCGCTTCTACACGCCGGAGGTGCTTGCGGGCTCCCAGACGGTGAGAGCGAGCTTCGTCCAGAACGAGCGGACGGCTCTCCGGGAAAGCGACGGGCGCTACGCCGCCCAATGCGTGTACGCTTTTCCCGCGGAGGGCATCGATCCCAAAGGGCGCGTGGTGCTGGTGGTCCGGGATGCCGACGAGAAGGAAGTGGCGAAGTTCACCGTTGATCTGGCCGCGATGCGATAGGCGGCGCACAGGGAGAGCCGATGCTGACGAAGGAGCGGTTTGCGCAGGGCATGACCGTCCCGCAGTACCTGGAACAGATGGGCACGAACAAAGAGACGTTCATGAAGTTCCTGTCCGAGATCAAGATCAAGCCCGAGGACAAGGCCGCCCTCGCCAAGATGGGGAAGAAGCTCAAGGTCATGGTCATCACCGAAGACTGGTGCGGGGACGCCCTCTACAACGTGCCCGTGCTCTTCAAGCTCGTCGAGGGCAATCCCGACGTCGAGCTCCGGGTGTTCCTGCGCGACAAGAACCCCGATCTCATGGACCAGTACCTCAACAAGGGCACCTTTCGCTCCATCCCCGTCTTCGCCTTCTTCGACGAGAACCTGCACGAGATCGCCCGCCTGCTCGAGCGGCCGCAGAAGCTCACCGAAGAAATCGAGGCGCGCATGCTGGAGGCGAGGAGAGCCCTCCGGGCCGAGAAGGTCGAGCCGTGGCGGCAGGACGTGGTGAACGAAGTCCGTACTCTCCTGAAAGTGTGAGGCGACCATGAAAGCGATTCGCATTCATTCACCGGGCGGACCGGAAGCGCTCACCCTCGACGACGTCCCCGAGCCTACTCCGGGGGCCGGGCAGGCGGTGGTCAAGCTGGCCGCGGCCGGTGTGAACTACATCGACGTCTATTTCCGGACGGGCGCCTATAAAGCTCCGCTTCCCCTCACCATCGGTCTCGAGGGCGCAGGTACTGTCTCCGCAGTGGGGCAGGGCGTAACCGACGTGAAGGCCGGCGACAATGTCGCGTGGACCGGCGTGCCCGGCTCCTATGCCCAGATGGCGGCCATACCCGCAGATCGGCTGGTGAAGCTGCCCGCGGGCATGGCGCCCAAGGACGGCGCCGCGTCCATGCTCCAGGGCCTCACCGCCCACTACCTCGTGAAGTCGAGCTATCCGCTCAAGAAGGGCGACACCTGTCTCGTGCACGCCGCGGCGGGCGGCATGGGTCTCCTCCTCTGTCAGATGGGCAAGATGCTGGGCGCCACGGTGATCGGAACCGTGTCCACCGAGGAAAAGGCAGCGCTCGCGAAGGGAGCGGGCGCCGAGCACGTGATTCTCTACAGCCAGCAGGACTTCGAGCCCGAGGTGAAGCGGGTCACCGGCGGGCGCGGAGTAGACGTGGTGTACGACGGGGTGGGCGCCAGCACCTTCGACAAGAGTCTCAACTGCCTCCGCCCGCGCGGCTTCATGATCCTCTTCGGCGCCGCGAGCGGACCGGTGCCGCCCCTCGATCTCCAGAAGCTCAACGTGGGTGGCTCCCTGTTCGTGCAGCGTCCGAGCCTCAACCATCACATCGCCACGCGCGAGGAGCTGCTTCAGCGCTCCCAGGAGCTGCTCGGGTGGATCCGTGACGGCAAGGTCAAGCTGAGAATCGAGCACCAGTTCCCCCTCGCCCAGGCGGGGGAAGCGCACAAGGCCCTGGAGGGCCGCAAGACCACCGGTAAGATCCTGCTCATCCCGTAGCCAAACGGCGTGAGCATCACGCAGAGCCTCGAGCGGTCCGCGCGCCAGCATGCGGCGCGGACCGTGGTTGTTTTCGGTCGCCCGTGATGGGCTGGCTGCGCTGGCTCCTCATTGCCTTCGCCGTTCTCCTCGTCCTCGTGGTCGGCACGCTTGCCCTCCTTCCCCAGCTTCTCGACACGCCAACCATGCAGGGCTACATCGCGCAGACGGTGAGCCATGCCGTGGGTCGGTCGGTCAAGTTCACGTCCGTCTCCGTTTCCCTGCTCCCCCTCCCCCACGTCAACCTCAAGGGCCTCGAGGTCGCCGACGATCCACGCTTCGGCACCACGCCCCTCCTCCGCGTGGGCGAGGTGCGGGCGGGGGTGCGCGTGAAGCCGCTCCTCTCGCTCCGCATCGAGGTGGGCAGCATCACCCTGCAGGACGCGCAGGTCGAGCTGGTGGAGCGGGGCGGGCGCTGGAATTTCGCCGCGCCATCCACCGCGCCCGCTCCCGCGAAGCCGGCCACCCGGACCGTCCCCGGCATACCCGGCAGCGCGGCCATGGGCAGCGTGCTCGTCTCGCGGGTGGGGCTCAAGAACGCGGTGGTGAACGTGCGACGGCCCGACGTGAAGAACGGGGACCTGCGCATCGAAGGCCTCGACGCCACCCTCACGGGAGTGGGCGGCTCCGAGCTCGGCCTTCAGGGCGCCGCGCGGCTCGAGCCGGGAGACCTGCGTCTGCGCAACGTGCAGGCGAGCGTGGGCATGCGCGGGGCGGGGGAGACGCCGATAAAGGTATCCTTCGACATCGACGGCACCGACATCGCGCCGATCGCGCGAAGCTTCCTCCCGTCGCCCGCCCTGTCCGGCCCGATCAAGGGGAAGATCCAGCTTTCGGGAACTCCGTCACGACTCGCGGGCACCGGCGACGTGGAGCTCGCGCACCTGACCATGACGGAGGAGCGCAGCGCCTGTCCACCTCCCGTGCGCCGACAGCTCGTGCTGGACCAGGTGCACGTGCCGGTCCTGCTCAAGCCCGCATCGTTCGAGAGCTTCCCCACGAGCACCAAGCTGGGCAAGGGGAGCATCGGCTTCAATCTGGTCGCGGGACTCGTCGCCTCGCCCATGATCACCCTGGCCGACATCAAGATCGCCGGCGTGCAGCTTCAGCCGGTGCTCCAGGGCTATCTCTGCCACGGCTTCGCGGTGACCGGTCCCCTCGATCTCACTGGCGAGATGTCGATGCGCTCCGCCGACGTGCTTCGCACCATGAACGGCGCGGGGCAATTCAAGATCGGCGCGGGTCGGGTGGTCGGCGAAGGCGCCCTCAAGATCGTGCGCGACGTGCTCGCCGCGGGCAACGTCCTCGACATGGCCCTCCGGGGCAAGCTGGCCGGGCCGGGCAAGACCGCGCTCGATTTCGACTCGATCACCGGCTCGTACAAGATCGTCAACGGCGTGGCCCGCACCGACGACGTGGTCTACCAGGGCAAGGACCTCAAGGTGACGATGGCCGGTACCTACGCCCTCGCGGACGGCCGCACGGACATGAAGGTGATCGCTACCCAGGGGAGCAACCAACTTCGCGCCCAGGTCACGGGCAGCGGCGGCTCGCTGCGCGTGGTTCCCACCGGAGTGAACGTCAAGGAGCCGGCCGAGGTCAAGAAGCTCCTGGACCGGCTGATGCGCTGAAGCGGGCTCCCCCCAACTTGCCCGCTTCCACGAGGCCCACGAAGAACGCGTAGAGCTGATCGTACTCGTCGTAGCGCGCTTGCCCGAGCCGCGCCACGGTGTCCACCTTGAGTCCACGAAACATCTCGAGCCGCTTCCTGAGAACGACCATCCAGTCGCTCGAGAGATCTTCGGCTCCGATGGCCACGAAGCCCGCCCCCGCGAGCAAGGCCTTGTAGCTCTCGATGCTCTGGAGGGTCACCGCGGCCATCCAGTCGTCGAGACGCCGTCGCTCCCCGTCGCCGAGCCGCGCGGTGGCGATCCAGTCGCTGAAGGCGATGCGCCCGCCGGGAAGGAGCACGCGGCGGCACTCGGCGAGGGCGGTGGCTTTGTCGGGGACGTGGAGCAAGCCTTCCTGACTCACCACCGCCGTGAAGGCCTGGCTCCGGAAGGGGAGGACCTGGGCATCGCCGCGAACCATGCGCACGAGGCGGCCCAGCCCCACCGCGGCGGAGAGACGGCGCGCCCCTGCCGCGCGATCCGGATTGAGATCGACGCCGGTGACCCACGCGCCCCAGCGACGCGCCATGAAACGAGCGGGGCCGGCCAGCCCCGCGCACACGTCGAGCACGCGGCTCGACGCGTCGATGCCGGCCCGTCGTCCCAGCGCCTCCACCGCTTCCAGGCCGCCGTAGTGATCCTGATCGAAGTCGTAGAGGTCTTCGGGGGCCAGTCGCGTGAGATCTTTGCCCTGACGGCGCAAGGCGTCGATGATTTGCCCCTCGCTGATGGGATGACGGCTGTAGAAATCCACCACGGGCGCCACCGGCCGCGACATGGAGCAGAGTATAGGTCCCGCGCCACCTTGCCCCAAATCCGGCGCTGTGGTACAAGTCAACCGCTGTCATCCCGCGTACTCAGGAGAGTGGGTGGAGCCATGAGCGACGCCGCTGTCAATCCCATGAAGGCCGGCCTCGAAGACGTCGTGGTGTCTCCGTCGGAGATCTGCTTCATCGATGGCCACAAGGGCCGCCTGGTCTACCGGGGCTTCGATGTGGATGAGCTCGTCGCCCAGTCGAACTTCGAGGAGGTGACGTACCTCCTCTGGTACGGGAAGCTGCCCACGCGCAAGGAGCTCGACACCCACGTCAAGGCGCTCTCCTCCACCGCCAACCGGAAGCTTCCCCCGAAGCTCATCGCGATGCTGAAGCTCTTGCCGAAGAAGACCACACCGATGGAAGTCCTGCGCACGGGCATCTCTGCCCTCTCCGCGTTCGATCCTGATGCCGCGGACAATTCGCGGGAGGCGACGCTGCGCAAGACGATTCGCCTCACGGCGCAGATGCCCACGCTGGTCGCGGCGTGGGATCGCATCCGACGAGGCAAGCCGCCGGTCGCTCCCAACCCGCGCCTGTCCCTCGCCGGCAACTTCCTCTACATGATGAGCGGCAAGAAGCCGACGCCCCTCGCCACCAAGACCTTCGACGTCGCCCTGATCCTGCACGCCGATCACGAGTTCAACGCCTCGACCTTCGCGGCCCGCGTCACCGCGGCCACCCTCAGCGACATTCATTCCGCGGTGGTGTCGGGTATCGGCGCGCTCAAGGGGCCGCTCCACGGCGGGGCCAACGAGCAGGTCATGCTCATGGTGGAGAAGATCAAGGATCCCGCCAAGGCGGAGAGCTGGATCCGCAAGGCGCTCGCCGACAAGGCGCGCATCATGGGCTTCGGCCACCGCGTGTACCGGGTGGAAGACCCGCGGGCCAAACACCTCAAGCGCCTCGCTCTCGAGCTGGGAAAGCAGGCGGGGAGCACGGCCAACGTCGAGATCCTCGACACCATGGCGCGCGTGGTCTCCGCGGAGAAGAAGATCTTCCCCAACGTGGATCTCTACTCGGGAGCGGCCTACGCATCGATGGGGATCGCCACCGACGAGTTCACGCCCATCTTCGCCATGAGTCGGGTCGCCGGCTGGGCCGCCCACGTGCTGGAGCAGCACGGCAACAACCGGCTGATCCGCCCGCGCTCCGACTACACGGGCCTCACGGACGAGAAGTACGTCCCGCTCGACCAGCGCTAGCCCCACCGCCAGCGTCGTCCTGGTCGTTCACAACCAGGAGGC
>DASYQB010000286.1:0-11230 GCA_036005985.1 Candidatus Methylomirabilota bacterium
CCTCAAGTTCGCCAACTACTACAAGGAGGTCTTCCTCGACAGCGACACCAAGGTAGCCCTCATCTCGGGCGCGCCGTCGGATATTCCCCAGGACTGGTTTCTCACCAACGAGATGAAAGCGGAGGCGCGCGCGAAGGTGAATCGCGACGCCGGCTCGCGCCGAATGCTGAGCCACGCCATCTTCACCCCCGGCCAGCCAGGGTGGCTGGAGGCCATCGATCGCGCCATCAGCGACCTCAAGCCGGATTCGTTCAAGGGCTACACCATCGGCGACAACACCAACAAGAAGGTCAGCCAGTACCCGTGGCGGCTGGACGACGAGAAAGTCGCCTACAAGGCCTACGAGAAGTTCGCCAAGGTCGGGCTCGTCAATGTCTGCATCCACAAGGGGCTCTTCCCGCCATCCGTCGAGCAGCAGTTCCCTCACCTCCTCTCCTACTCCGACGTGCGAGACGTGGGCAAGGCGGCCAAGGACTGGCCGCAGCTCAACTTCATCATTTACCACTCGGCCTACCGCTTCGCGGGCGGAGGCAAGGTAGAGGACGCCTGGGCGCAGTTCGAAAAGACCGGGCGCATCGAGTGGGTGACGGACCTCGCGGAGATCCCGGCCAAGTACGGCGTCACCAATGTCTACGGAGATCTTGGCCAGATCTTCGCTCAGAGCACCGTGGCCGATCCACGCGTGAGCGCGGCCATGATGGGCCAGCTCGTACGCGGGCTGGGCGCCGACCACGTGGTGTGGGGCACCGATGCGGTGTGGACCGGCTCGCCTCAGTGGCAGATCGAGGCGCTGCGCCGGCTCGAGATCCCGGAGGACATGCAGAAGAAGTACGGCTTCAAGCCGCTCGGCGCGGCCGACGGGCCCGTCAAGAACGCCATCTTCGGCGAGACCAACGCGCGGCTCTACAAGTACGAGAAGCGCACGGCGCTGGCCACCGATCGCCTCGCCGCCATGAAGAAGGCCTACGAGGAAGAGGGCGCCTCCCGGAGCAATCTCCGCTATGGCTACGTGGTGCCCCGGAGAGGTTGAGATGAAGCACTGGCCGATCCTCCTGTTGACGCTCCTCCTGTGGGTTTCCACCACCCCGGCCGAGGCAGCGGAGATCAAGGTGCTGAGCGCCGGCGCCATGAAGAGCATCGTCACGGAGCTCGGGGAGTCCTTCCGCCAGGAGACAGGGCACACGATCGTGATCAGCACAGGGACGGCAGGAGAGATACGGCAAAAGATGGTATCGGGAGAGTGGACCGACGTCGTCATCGTGACCGATTCGGTTCTCGAGCAGCTCGCCACGCCGGGGCTGATCGTCCCGGACACGCGGGCCGATATCGCTCGGACCGCCATCGGCGTCGCCGTGCGACAGGGCGCCCCGCTGCCCGACATCGCGACCACGGAGGCCTTCAAGCAAAGCGTCCTCGCGGCCAAGTCGCTCGTCTACACGGACCCGGCACGCGGGGCCACGAGCGGCACGCACTTCGCCGCCGTCCTCCAGCGTCTGGGCATCGCCGACGCGGTGAAGGGCAAGACGGTGCTCTGGCAGTCTGGCTATGCCGCGGAGGCGCTCGTGACCGGCCAGGCTGAGCTCTGCGTGCACCAGATCAGCGAGATTCTGCCCGTGAAGGGCGTCACGCTGGTGGGTCCGCTGCCCAAGGAGCTGCAGAAGCTCACCACATATTCCGCCGCGGTGGCGAGCCTGGCCACCACGCCCGAGGTCGCGCGGGCCTTCGTAGCCTACCTGGCGCGGCCGTCGTTCAAGCCGAAGCTCGCCGCCGCTGGCCTCGACTACCGCGAGTAGACGACGTGAGGCTCGCGGGCAAGAAGGCGTTCATCACGGGAGCCAGCCGCAATATCGGGCGTGCCATCGCGCTCGCCTTCGCCGCCGAGGGCGCGGATCTCGTGCTGAACACGCGCACCAATCGCGAAGAGCTCGAGGGTGTGGCCGCGGAGTGTGGCAAGGCTGGGGTGCGCGCGGTGCCCGTGCTCGGCGACATCGCGGATGCCCGCGCCGTCGACGCCATGGTGAAGGAAGGTCTCGCCGAGCTGGGGGCCATCGACGTGCTCGTGTGCAACGCCGCGATCAGGCCACACACGTCGGTCACGGAGACGTCGATCGAGGACTGGCATCGCGTGATGGGCGTCAATCTCCACTCCGCGTTCTATCTTGCGCGCGCCGTCGTGCCCGGCATGAAAGAGCGGCGACAGGGCAGCATCATCGCCCTGGGCGGCCAGTCGAGCCTGACCGGGCGGGCCAATACGGCGTCGGTGACGGCGGCCAAGACGGGACTGCTCGGTCTCGTGCGCGCGCTCGCCGCCGAGCTCGGTCCCTTCGGCATCCGCGCCAACATGGTGATACCGGGCACCATGGACACCGAGCGGCGCTATGCGGAATGGTACCCGGAGTTTCGTCAGGCGCCGCCGGGCGCGCCCGAGCAGCTCAAGCAGATACCGCTCGGCCGCCTCGGCCGGCCGGAAGAGATCGCCGATGCCTGCGTCTTCCTCGCCTCCGACGCCTCCAGCTACATCACCGGCGACGAGATCCGCGTGATGGGCGGCCGCATCATTGGATAACGGGGTCAGGTCTTACAATGCAACATTCCTCTGCGAAGCCAGTAGCCCGCGACCCGAGATGTGTGAATGTAAGACCTGACCCCGCTAGGGCTTCTTGAGCTTCAGGTCCTCGTAGGGCGAGAGGTAGAAGCCGGGGATGGCGCTGGCGAGGATGTCGTCCACGCGCGGTCCCACCCCGGTGGGAAAGCCCAGGTGGTACACGGCCGCCTGCGTTACCTGCTCCTGGAGAATGCGCTGGATCTGGAAGAGGAGCGCCTCGCGCTTCTTCCGGTCCAGCTCCTTGGCCTGGCGCCGGAACAACTCGTCCACCTCGGGCAACGAGCCGAAGGCGAACGCGCCGTTCTTCGTCACGAAGGACTCGAGCCGCGTGGCCGCGTTGCCCGATACTCCACTGATGGTGAGCACCACGCCGTGGAGCTTCTTCTCGCGCCACGCCGTCATGAACGCGCCGCGCTCCATCGTCCGCATGCGCGTGCGAATGCCCACCGCCTGCAGCCAGCCGGCGATGGTCTCCCCCATGGAGTTGTAGGGCGGGAAGGGCGTGATCTCCCCCGCATCGAAGCCGTTGGGATAGCCGGCCTCGGCGAGGAGCTGCCGGGCGCGCTTCGGATCCAGCGGTGGCGGATCGACGGGCAGGGCGAACTCGAAGTCGCGCGGCACGATGCTCCCGGTCGGTCGCGAGAGGCCCAGCGTCTCCGCCTGGTTCAACGCCTGGCGGTCGATGGCGAGGCTGGCCGCCAGTCGCACGCGCTTGTCCGCCCACGGCGACTTGGAATCCCACTGATCCGGGAAGTCGAGCCAGAAGATGCCGAGATGCGGGGCCACGAGCTTGAGGCCCGGCGTGCGGCGGACATCCTCGGCGGTGGGCCCGGTGAGCAGGAACGCCACGTCCACCTCGCCGCTCTTGAGGGCGGCGGCGCGCGTCGTTTCGTCGGGCAAGCTCCGGAAGACCAGCCGCTTGATCGACGGCGTCTTGCGCCAGTACCCCTCGAAGGCTTCCAGCACCAGCTCCACGCCCGGATTGAAGCTCACCACCTTGTACGGCCCGGCGCCGATGGGCGCCTTGCGGCAGGCTTCCTCACCGACGCGCTCCACGTACTTCTTCGGCACGACCCACCCCGCGCTGGTGACGAAGGTGCCGTAGAACGCGGGAAAATCCGGCCACGGCTCGTTGAAGACGAAGCGCACGCGATTGGGCGCGGGAGTCTGCACTTCCTTGACCGTGTCCTTGAGGATCTTCGCGCCACCGCCCCGGTAGCGTTCGAAGGAGAACTTCACGTCCTCCGCGGTGACGGGATCGCCCGTTGTGGAACTTGACGCCCTGGCGCAGGGTGAAGTCGGCGCTGAGGCCGTCCTTGGCCATGGACCACGACTCGGCCAGGCTGGGTGCCGATCCGCTTCCCGGCATGGGCTTGAGCAGCCCGTCGTGTATCGCATAAAGAAGCAGGTAGGGCGTGATGGTGCTCTCGCCTTCCGCGGGATCGAGCCAGCGCGTGACGGGACTGAAGTGCATCGCGAAGGTGAGGGTGCCTTCGGGCGCTCCCCGGGCTGCGGACGTGCCAGCCAAGAGCAGGCCGGCGCACAGCAGCAGTGCCGCCCAGGGACGGGCCGGTCGACTTTCGAACATGACGTGAGACCTCCCTTGTCGGATTGACTCGCCCGTCGGCTCATCTTACTCGACACTGCCCGTCTTCGTGCGGACGGGCGGTGCGTGCTAGCCTGAGCCATGAGCAGCCCATCTCAGGGAACGCTCGCCGGGCTCCGCTGGTGGCCCTTCGTGGTGCTCGTGGGCGCCAGCTTCCTTCTTCTCCGGTCGAACGATCCGAGCAAGTACTCGACGGCAGGCCTCCCGGTGGCGGTCCGCGTGGTGATCCTCGTGTCCGGTCTGGCCTTCGCCGTGTTCCTCGAAGTGATGGCGCGGATGCTTGAGTCGCGGCAGCGGCTCGCCACCGGCTACGACGCTTCCCCCGAAGCGGCGCGGGCCATCCTCGACTCCAGCGCGGGGCTGACGCGCGTCCTGAATCTCGCCGTGGCCATCTTCACCGCGCTTCTCGCCATCCCCTATACGTGGCTGCCCGGCTTCGGCCCACGCGGCGCGCTCGGCCTCGGCATCGCCATCATCGTGGGCGCCATCGCCTGGGCGGTGTGGTCGCTCAAGTCGGTGCACGGCGGCCTCGAGCAGGCCGGGCGGCTGGGTGGCCTCGAAGGCTGGAACGGGATCATCTACAACAATCCGAAGGACCCGCGCCTGTGGGTGCCCAAGATCTCCGGGTACGGCACTACCCTCAACTTCGCTCACCGCCGCGCCTGGCTGATGCTCGGCTCCATCCTCGTCCTGTCGCTGGGCACGGCCGCCCTCGGAGTCGTGTCGGCCTTCTGTCGCTGAGCCCTCCCTTGACCCTGACCAGCCGGCGGCGCACCATCCCCATGGCACGCGCCCCACACTGAGCAGGAGGGAAGCTCGACATGGGCAAGCTCGCTGCGTCGATCGCTCTCGTCTCCGTCCTCGTACTGGGATCAATCGAGAAGCCCGCCGCCCAGGGCCAGCCGGATGGACAGCTGACCATTGCCTTCGATACCTCGATCGCCCCCACCTTCCTCGACCCCGCTGAAACCCCGGGGATCGGCACGCCGTTCGTCTTCCTCTACGCCCTGCACGATGCACTGATCAAGCCGCTGCCCGGCAATGATATGGCCCCTTGCGTGGCCGAGTCCTGGAAGGAAAGCCCGGACGGGCTCGTCTATGAGTTCAAGCTGCGTGAGGGTCTCCGCTTCCACAACGGCGATCCCGTCACTGCGGAGGACGTGAAGTTCAGCTTCCACCGCTATCGCGGGGCCTCTGCCAAGCTCTTGCACGAGCGCGTGAAGGCCGTGGACATCGTCGACCCGTACCGCATCCGCTTCGTCCTGCACACGCCGTGGCCGGACTTCCTCGTCTTCTACGCCACCCCGGCCACGGGGGCGGCGTGGGTCGTGCCCAAGAAGTACATCGAGAAGGTCGGCGAGGACGGCTTCAAGCGCCAGCCCGTGGGGCTCGGACCCTACCGATTCGTGCGCATGCTTCCCGGCGTGGAGATCGTCCTCGAGGCAAACGAGCAGTACTGGCGGAAGAAGCCGGTGATCAAGCGCGTGGTCATCAAGGGCGTCCCCGACCGCACGACGCGCCTCGCCATGCTCAAGACCGGGGAGGCCGACATCGGCTACCTGATGGTCGGCCTCGAGGCGGCGACCATCAAGGCGGATCCGAAGCTGCGTCTTGCCCGGGTCATCGCGCCGGCGACCTGGTGGCTGGAATTCCCCGAGCAGTGGAATCCCAAGTCACCGTGGAACGATCGCCGCGTCCGGCTCGCGGCCAACCTCGCCATCGACAAGCAGGCCATCAACGAGGCAGAACGACTGGGATACTCGCGCCTGACCGGATCCATGATTCCGAGCGGCATGGAATTCGCGCTCCGCCTCGATCCGTACCCCTATGATCCGACGCAAGCCAAGCGTCTCCTCGCCGACGCCGGCTTTCCCGGCGGCTTCGACGCGGGCGACCTGACGCCGCTTCCGCCTTTCACCACCATGGGTGAGGCGGTGGCGACCCAGCTTGCCGCGGTGGGCATTCGCACGCGGCAGCGCAGCATGGAGCGGGCCACCTTCATGGAGGCATGGCGCTCGAAGAAGCTCGGCGGTGTTCTCGTGACGGTCTCGGCGGCGCCCGGCAGCACTGCCGTTCGCCTCGAGTCCTTCGTGATCAGCAGCGCGCCGTACGCCGCGGGCGGCTACTCCGACATCGACGAGCTGTTCCGCCAGCAGGCGCAGGAGCGCGACCGCAAGAAGCGCGAGGCGCTGCTGCACCAGATTCAACGATGGATGCACGAGCGCGTCATGTTCGGCCCCATCTTCGAGCCCGCCACGCTGCATGGAGTGGGGCCCCGTGTCGAGGAGGCCGCCATCGGCCTGAACACCCAGCTCTACTTCGCCGCGCCCTACGAAGACATGCGGCTGAAGAAGCAGTGAGATACTCGCGGCTGGTGGTCCTCCTCTCTATGGCGGTGCTCGTCCTCGCCTCCGTCGCGAACGCTCAACAGGCCGGCGAGCCCACCTTCGAGACGGTGTGGATACCGCTCACAGAGACACCCTCGCCGGGTTCGCCGCGTGAGGTCAAGCTCGAGGGGATGCTGTACCGGCCGCCCGCGCCCGGACGCTTGCCTGTCGTCGTCTTCAATCATGGCTCCACCGGTGGGGGGAGGGTGGCGCTTACGTCGACGGAGTGGTTCCGATATCCTGAAGTGGCACGGTTCTTCGTGAACCGGGGCTGGGCCGTCCTGATCCCCATGCGGCGCGGGCGCGGGGCGTCCGGCGGCGAGTACCTCGAGCGGTACGACTGCGATCGCGCCGTCATGGCGGCCGGCGTGGACCGCGCCGTGGCGGATCTCGATGCCGCGCTGGCCTTCGTGTCGAGCCAGCCGTGGGCCGACATGGACCGATTCCTCCTCGGCGGCATGTCGCGCGGCGGAATCCTGTCTGTGCTCTATCCCTCGCAGCGCCAAACCAAGGCGAGGGCGGTCATCAACTTCGCGGGCGGCTGGACGGTCGAGCGCTGTGACCGGACGACTCGCTTCAATGCCGACACGTTCGCCGAGGCGGGGCGCGCGGGGAAGCTGCCCATGCTGTGGCTCTACTCCGAGAATGACCGGAACTACGGACCAGGAGCGGTTCAGTCGTACCATCGCGTGTTCATCCAGGGCGGCGGAACGGCGGAGCTGCAGCTCTATCCTCCTATCGGCCATGACGGGCATATCCTGCTGCCGGGTGCGGTGACGGTGTGGCACAGAGCGGTGCAGGATTTCCTGGCGCGGATCGGACTCGACTCGCTCCGAAACTGACGCCCCCTCACCCTGCCCTCTCCCCCGATGGGGAGAGGGATAGTGGGCGCATCGAGGGCGATCCCGCGCGGCTCGTCGAGCTTCTGGGGATGCTCGACGACTTCTCCCTGATGCTCGAAGTTGCCGAGCCCAGGCGCCCGGCCTAGTCGTGCACCACTACTTGCGCAGATAGAGGTCGAACCACTTCACCATCTCGCCCTTGTAGTCGGGGGGATTGGTGGCCCCGGGAAAGGTCGGGCCATGATCGCCGCCCGTGACGGTGACCAGCTTCACGGGCACGCCCGCCTTCTTCAGTGCCGCTTCCATCATCTCCGACTGGTGGAAGGGAACCGTCTTGTCCGCATCTCCGTGGACGAGGAGAAACGGCGACGAGTCGGCGGACACGTAGTTGATCGGCGAGGCATTCCAGGCCGCCTTGTACTCCGCGGAAGTCTTCGGCGTGGTCTCCACCACCCGCGAGCCCAAGAGGAGGGCGAGGGCGGCCGTACCCGTGCTGGGAGTCATCTGGAGGAGATCCAGCGGCGCCGCCCGGGCCACGATGACCTGGAGCCGGGCGCTCTCACGGTTCACCGGGTCGGGATCGCTCGCATCACCCGGCGCGCCCATGGTGCCGAGCATGCTCACCAGATGAGCGCCGGAGGAACCGCCGGCCCCGCCGATGCGCGCGGGATTGATGCCGTACTTGGTGGCGTTGGCCCGCACGAAGCGCGCGGCACGCTGCGCGTCCTCGAGCTGCGCCGGATAGCGGAAGGTGGGCGTGGCCCGATGGGTGATGGCGAACACGGTGTAGCCCGCCTCGGTAAGCGACGGCACGTACATCCCGACCTGGTCGGATTCCTTGAGGGGCGGGGCCGCGTAACCGAGCGGGGCGGACCAGCCGCTGCCAGGAATGAATATGACCCCGAAGCCGTTCGGCTTCGCCGGATAGTGGACATCCAGGAGGAGCGCCGTGCCCGAGTACATCCCATAGACCACGTTGCGGTCCACCCGGCTCTGGGCGCTCGCGGTGTCGCTCAAGCCCAGGAGCAGACATCCTGCGGCGACGAGGGACAGAAAGCGGTGGCTCTTCATGTGAGTGGATCCTCCCTTGGCATCACTTCGCAGGGGGGTCGGTACGGCGACGGCGATCGCTCCGGACGGCTGGCGTCACGACGGGAGGATAGCGCCATCCCGGAGCAGGCTCAAGGGCGCGGCGGAAGCGTACTCGCACCCGCCTCGCGAAGGGAGGCAGGAGGCTGGGCCCGCAAAGCGCGATAGCGCGCGGGCGTAAGGCCGAAGGCCGCCTTGAACGCGCGAGTGAAGTGCGCCTGGTCGGCGAAGCCGGTCTCGCCGGCCACGTCGGCCAGCGGGCGCCCCATGTGAATCTGCTGCCGCGCAAGCTCCAGCCGGCGCATGAGCAGGTAGCGGTATGGACTTGTCCCGAACATGAGCCGGAACTGACGGGCGAGGTCATAGCGCGTCAGTCCGGTGACCGCCTCCAGCTCCGTCGAATGCACCACGCGGGTTCTCTCCGCGTCGAGGAACTGCCGCGCGCGGTCGACCCTTGGCGCGTCGACGCGAGGAGTGACCGACGGGCGCCCGCCTCCCCGCTCGCTGTCCAGCAGCCCCTCGGCAAGGTCGAGCGCGAGGCTGTCGACGGCCAGCGGCTCCAGCGGATATCGGAAGGCGCCCTCGATGGCCCGAGACAGCTTGGGGTTTGTCGACACCGGCTCGGGTACGAAGGGCAGCGGGTAAGGTCGTCCGCAATGGGCCCGGAGGGCGTCGGACAGGTGAGACGGCTCGAGGTAGATGATGCGATAGCCGAAGCCCTCTTCTGAGCCCGCCCGTCCGTCGTGGACCTCGTCCGGGTGCAGCACGACCACCTGCCCCGGCGTGCTCGTCCATGCCGAGCCTCCGTAGTCGAACACCTGCACGCCGCAGTCCGTCAAGCCGATGGCATAGGTATCGTGGCGATGCTTCGCGTACGCCTTGCCGGCAAACCACGCACGGAACAGCTCCACGCCACCCACCGGGCCCGCGCTCTCGATCCAGTCCGCGATCGCCTGATTGCACGATCGTTCAAGACCTTCGCCCCCGGATCTGGTCTCCTTGAGGCGCATGCTCTACATCCGTCCGATGCGGTGGGGGTGACCGATGAGTACGGAGCAGACCGCAGCTTTCATTCTGTTCGCGGTGGTGGCCGCGGTCACCCCCGGTCCAAGCAACGTCATGCTGACCGCGGCGGGGGCCAACGGGGGCGTGGTGAGGGGGCTCCCCTGCCTCATCGGCGTCACGACGGGCATGGGGCTCATGATGTTCGTCGTCCCGCTTGGCCTGGGCAGCCTCATCCTCAGGAATCCGCTCGTACTCAAAGCGCTCAACTGGGCCGGCGCCGCCTTTCTCCTCTGGTTATCGTGGAAGATCGCCACGTCGAGGCGCATGGACTCGCTGCCGGAGAGCCGGCCGGTCGGCTTCTTCGGCGCGGCCGTCTTTCAGTGGGTCAACCCGAAATCCTGGCTCGTGACGGCGAGTGCCGCCGGCGCTTTCCTTCATACGGGAGCGGGCAGCCCCGTACTGCAGTCTGCCTTTCTCGGAGGGCTGTTCGTCCTCGTGGCCCTGCCGAGCTGCTTCGTGTGGTTGGCTTTTGGCGCCACCGCCCAGCGGCTCCTTCAGACTCCCCGGCGACTGAGAGCCTTCAACATCACCATGGGCATCCTGCTTGCCTTGTCGATCGGCCTCATCTTCTGGTAGATCCACCCGGAGGATGGCGAGGAGGCTCAATCCGTGACCAGCGCCACCGGCACGCCAGCACGAATGGTGTTGTGCACTTCCGCCACCGCATCGGTCTGACGCAGGAGATCCGCTATCGCGGAAGTGGAGGCTGAGGAGGACACCTGTGCCCGATAGCGAATGTCCGTGGCGGCCAGGCCGATGTCGGGGAACTGAGCGCTTGCCTCGACTTCGACACTGTCGAGGGGAATGCGGAGACGCTCGGCCTCGCGATAGAGGTCGTTGCAGTAGCACGTGGCGAGGGCGAGCATGAGGAGCTCACCGCCATTGACGGCCGAGCCCTTGCCCGTCGCCTTGGCCGGAATGGCCAGCGCTTGGGTGGCGGTACCTGTGCGGACCGTCACCTCGTGGCGGGGTCTCGAGCTCTTGACAATGGCAGAGATTTCCATGGGCAGACTCCCTGGTATCGCTCGTGCTCTTCACCGGTATCCGTGGGCATCCGCAGGCTTGCCGACATCCATGACCTCACGAAGGTAGCGCCCGCGGCCGGCACCCCGCGTTGCCCCTGTCACCACGGCCACTTTGCCCTTGAGGGCCTGACGCATCAATCACCTCTTGGTCGCCGATATCTGCCGCGAAGTGACGCCCGATGTGGGCGTTCAGCTCGGTATTGTACCGGAAGGGAATCCGCCCTCGAAGGGGGCGCGCGAGCTAGCTGGCGAGGTTGCGGTAGTACACGGTCGTTCTGCAGAGCCCACCCTGCGGCAGCAAGGCATAGTCGGGGATCACCCCCACCCGCGTCCAACCCAGGCGCTCGTACAGGCGCTCGGCCTCGTCGTTGGCGGTGTCGAGCACGAGCAGGGTCTTGTGGCAGTCGCGCGCGGCGGCTTCAGCGGCTCGCATCAGCGCCGCCCCCAGGCCCTGGCGGCGGGCACGGCGATGCACCAGCATCTTCGACAGCTCGGCGCGGTGGGGCTGGTTCTCGGGCTGGTCGAGCACCAGCTGCACGGTGCCACAGAGGCCCTGCGCGTCTTCGGCGATGATCAGGGCGCGCTCGCCGGCGGCCACCCCGTGGGCCACG
>DASYQB010000287.1:0-10556 GCA_036005985.1 Candidatus Methylomirabilota bacterium
ACACCGCGGTCTACGATCGTCAGCGGCTCGGCGTGGGAGACGAGCTGGCCGGGCCCGCCGTGGTGGAGGAAGAGGGCTCGACGCTCGTCGTTGGTCCGGGCTGGGTCGCCAGCGTCGCGCCGACGGGGAACATCATCGTGAGCGTCGTCCCTCACCCAGCCCTCTCCCCCGAGGGGAGAGGGAACACCGAACCCCTCGCCCCCGGAGGGAGCGGGCAGCGCGATTCCCTCGCCCCCGGAGGGGGAGAGGGCAGGGTGAGGGGGAGTGAAGACAGCGTGAGGACCAAGCCATGAGCTCCCACTTCGATCCCGTCACCCTCGAGGTGCTGTGGACGCGCATCATCTCGGTGGTGGACGAGGCGGCCAAGGCCATCGTGCGCACGTCGTTCTCCACGCTGTCCAACGAGGCCAACGACTTCGCCTGCGTGCTCACCGACGCGCGGGGCTTCGCCCTGGCCCAGAACTCCGGCAGCATTCCCTCCTTCATCGGCACCCTGCCCGCGACGGTGCGGCACTTCCTCGCCGCCTTCGGCGACGGCCTGCGCCCGGGTGATGTGCTCATCACCAACGACCCGTGGCAGGGCACGGGGCACATGAGCGACGTCTGCCTGGTGAAGCCGATATTCCACGGCGGACGCCTCGTCGCCTTCTCCGCGACCACCTCGCACATGCCCGACATCGGCGGGCGCGTGCGGGCCATCGAGGCGCGGGAGCTCTTCGAGGAAGGGATTCACATTCCCCTGAGCCGCATCATCCGCGACGGGGAGCGCGACCAGACGCTGATCAGCCTCATCCGCGCCAATGTGCGGACGCCCGACCAGACCATGGGCGACATCTGGGCCCAGGTGAGCGCGAACGAGCTCATGGAGAATCGCGTGCGCCGCCTCATGGAGGACTACGGCCTCGCGTCGCTCGATGGCCTCGCCGACGAGCTGTTCGGCCGCTCCGAGCGCGCCATGCGCGACGCCATCCGCGCGGTGCCCGACGGCACCTACCGCTACGGCTTCGACACCGACGGCTTCGAGAAGCCCTACACGTTCAAGATCGCGCTGACCGTGCGCGGCGACGAGATCACCGCCGACTACACCGGATCCTCGCCCGCCCAGCCCCGCGCCATCAACTGCGTCTACGCCTACACCTACGCCATGACCGCCTACGCCGTGCGCTGCGCCTTGCTCTCCGGATTGCCCAACAACGAGGGCATGTACCGGCCGGTGAAGGTGGAGGCGCCGGAAGGCTGTCTCCTCAATCCGAAGTTCCCCGCGGCGGTGGTGAGCCGTGCCCAGACCGGACACTACGTGCCTCTTCTCGTCTTCGGCGCGCTCCACCAGGTTATCCCCGACAAGGTGATGGCGGGTGCGGGCTCACCCCTGTGGGCGGTGGCCCAGACGGGTACGCGCGACGACGGCCGGCCGTACACCAACGTGCTCTTCTTCAACGGCGGCATGGGCGCCACGTCGGCCAAGGACGGCGAGCACGTGCTCTCGTGGCCAAGCAATATCTCGAGCACGCCGGTGGAGGTGGCCGAGCGCAACAGCCCGCTCTTCTTCCATCACAAGCGGCTGCGCCCCAACTCGGGCGGCGACGGCCGCCAGCGCGGCGGGCTCGGGCAGGACATGCTCATCGAGAGCGGATCGAAGCGTCCCATCGTGCTGAGCTTCATGGCGGAGCGCACGAAGTTCTCCGCCCCCGGGTTCGCGGGCGGGGCAGCGGGCGGGCTGGGCGACGTGCGCATCAACGGCAAGAAGGTGGACCATCGCCGCCAGCACGTGCTCGAGAAGGGCGACCGCGTCCTCGTGAGCACCCCCGGGGGCGGCGGCTACGGGCCGGCACACGCGCGCGACCGGGCCCTTCGCCTCCGCGATCGTCTCCTCGGCTACGCGGCCCGCGGCAAAGCCTAGCGATCGCCGTCCAAGAGTTCGTCCGGGGCGATACCCGGGCGTTATAGTGGTGGTCAATGAGCATCGCCGTGAGGCGTCGCTGAGCTAGATGGGCCTCCTCTCCAAGATTCTTCGCACGGGCATCGTCACCGAGCCCCTCCCCGCCGGCAACTCCGAGGTCGTCCACCTCATCCGCGACATCGACGAGGAGTCGCGCCGCCTCTTCGGCCGTGCCCTCGGCATCCGCGAGGTTGACGCGGGCTCCTGCAACGGCTGCGAGGTAGAGATCACCGGCCTCATGAGCCCCGTGTACGACAGCGAGCGGTTCGGCTTTCATTTTGTCGCCACGCCGCGCCACGCCGATCTCCTTCTCGTCACCGGACCAGTCACGCGCAACATGGAGGTGCCCCTCCGCAAGACGTACGACGCCACCCCGGCGCCCAAGCTGGTGGTGGCGGTGGGCGATTGCGCGCGCAGCTGCGGTGTCTTCGCGGGCAGCTACGCGGTGGTGGGCAGCGTGGACCGCGTCATCCCCGTGGATGTCTTCGTGGACGGCTGTCCGCCCGAGCCCGAGCACATCCTCCAGGGCATCCTGACCGCGCTCCGAAGCGGCCGGGCTTAGTCCGTGCGCGCGCTGTTCTTCCTCATGGTGACCGGCTATGCCACGGGTGCGGCGGCTTCCCTCGTCCTCGGCACGGGCCCCCTCGCGCGCTGGGCTTCCACGCTCGCCGCCGTGGTCGGCGCCGCGGGGGGGCTCGGGCTCGCGGCCGGAGTGTGCATGGGGGGCGCCGTCTTTTCCCTCGCCGCGCCGGACCTCCTCGCCTCCGCGGGGGGTCTCGCCTTCAGCCTCGATGGGCTGGGCGCCGTCTTCCTCGCTTTGACCAGCCTGGTCGCCGCGCCGTCGGCGCTCTACGGCGCGGGCTACGCACGCGCCTGGGATGGTCGACCCATGCAGCGGCAGGCGGGCTTCATGCTCAACATGTTCCTGCTCAGCATGAGCCTCGTCCCGCTCGCCGACGGCACCCTGACCTTCCTCCTCTGCTGGGAGGGTATGTCGCTCAGCTCGTACTTCCTCGTGATGACCGAGGCCGATCACCCGGAGGTGGCGGGAGCGGGGCAGTGGTATCTCGGCATGACCCAGATGGGCCTCGCCTGTCTGCTCGGCGCGTTCCTGCTCATCGCCGCCGGCGGCCCCGCGACCTTCGCCCAGCTCCGCGCCGCGGCAGCCCTGCTTCCCGCGGGGACGCGCGATCTGGTCTTCGTGCTCGCGGTGGTGGGCTTCGGCGGGAAGGCCGGGCTCATCCCCCTCCATGTCTGGCTGCCACGCGCGCATCCCGCGGCGCCCAGTCATGTCTCGGCGCTCATGTCCGGGTCGATGATCAAGATGGGCGTCTACGGTCTCCTGCGTATCGGCCTCGACGTGCTGGGGGGCGGCCCCGCGTGGTGGGGCGCCCTGGTGATCGGGCTCGGCGCGCTGTCGGCGGTGCTGGGTGTCCTCTATGCGCTCACCGAGGACGACCTCAAGCGTCTCCTCGCGTACTCGAGTGTCGAGAACGTCGGCGTGATCGCGCTCGGCGTTGGCGCGGCCTATCTCTTCCAGAGCCTCCAGATGCTTCCCGCCGCCGCCTTCGCCCTCGCCGCCGCGCTCTTCCATGCCGTGAATCACGCGGCGTTCAAGGGATTGCTCTTCATGGGCGCGGGTGCCGTCCTTCACGCGACGGGCACGCGCAACATGAATCGCCTCGGTGGCCTCATCCGCGGCATGCCATGGACGGCCGCCCTCTTCCTCCTGGGGTCCGTGGCCATCGCGGGGTTGCCGCCCCTCAATGGATTCGTGTCGGAGTGGCTTCTCTTCCAGGCGCTCCTTCCCGGGATTGGCGCGCCCTCTCCCCTGGTGGCCGTGCTGATGGTGCTCGCTCTCGGCATGCTGGCGCTCACCGCGGGGCTCGCCGCCGCCTGCTTCGTCAAGGCCTTCGGCATCACCTTCCTCGCCATCCCGCGCTCGCCCGAGGCCGCGGCTGCGCACGAGACAGCGTGGTCCATGCGCGCGGGCATGATCGTGCTCGCGGCGGCGTGCCTGGTGCTGTCCGCCGGCTCCTTCGCGATCCTTCCCCGGCTTTCCGCGGTGGCCGCGCCGCTCGTGGGGCTGCCTGCGCCCGGGCCCGTGCTCCGAGCCGGACTCACTATCCAGACTCCGGACGGCCTGGCCCAGATGTCGCCCGTGATCGTGGGGGCAGGCCTTGGCGTCGTCGTTCTCGTGGCGTGGCTCGCCGTGAAAGGCTTCGCCTCGCGCCGGCCGCTCCGGGTGGGCGAGACGTGGGGCTGTGGGCGTGTGGTCCAGACGCCGCGGATGGAGTATACGTCGACGGCGTTCGCCGAGCCGCTGCGCCGCATCTTCGCCGAGTTCTACCGGCCGACGGAAGACGTGAGCATCGACTTCCATCCGGACTCACGCTACTTCGTGCACTCCATCTCGTATCGCTCGGCGATCCTGCCGTGGTTCGAGCGCTATCTCTACGCACCCGTCATCGCGCGCACCCGGCTCTGGTCGGAGCGCGTGCTCGCCCTGCAGTCGGGCTCGGTGCACGCCTATCTCGCCTACCTGGTGGCCGCGCTCGTGCTCCTCCTGGGCTGGCTGGTCGCGACGGGGCGGCGATGAGGCCCTGGCTGCTCGGGCCCGTGCAGGCGGCGGTGGCCTTGCTGCTGGCCCCCGGCCTGGTCGGCGCCATCCGCTGGATGAAGGCGCGCCTGCAGAGCCGCGCGGGCTCGCCACCGTGGCAGCCGTACCTGGAGCTCCGCAAGCTCTTCGCCAAGGAGGTCGTGGTCTCGAGCAATGCCTCCTGGCTTTTCCGCGCCGCGCCGTTCATCGTATTCGGAAGCACGGTGACCGTGACGCTCCTCGTGCCGCTCCTCGCCGTCCCTCTTCCGTTCGGCGGAGCGGGTGATCTTCTCGTGGTGGTCTACCTCCTCCTCCTCGGCACCTTCTTCCTCGCCCTGGCCGGCCTCGACCCAGGCTCGCCCTTCGGTGGCATGGGGGCGAGCCGCGAGATGACGGTGGCGGCGCTCGCCGAGCCCACGATGGCCCTCGCCATCTTTGCCCTCGCGTGGGGCGCCGGCTCGACCAATCTCGGCCAGATCGCCTTGCGCACGCTGAGCATGCCCTCGGAGGCTCTAGCCCCGGGCCACGTGCTAGCCTTTGCCGCCATTTTCCTCGTGACGCTCGCCGAGACGGGCCGGCTGCCCGTGGACAATCCCTCGACCCACCTCGAGCTGACCATGATTCACGAAGCCATGATCCTCGAGTACTCCGGTCGCTACCTGGCCCTGATCGAGTGGGCGGCCGCCCTCAAACTGCTCGTCTTCTTCTCGCTCCTCGGCAACCTCTTCGCGCCGTGGGGAGTCGCCTCCGTGATCACCCCGGGCGCCCTGCTGTGGGCCGCCGGGACCTTGGCCCTCAAGCTGCTCGCGCTGGGCGGCGTGATCGCGCTCGTCGAGACGCACATCGCCAAGCTCCGTCTCTTCCGCGTCCCCGAGCTCCTGAGCGCGTCCTTCATCCTCGCCCTCCTCGCGGTCACCGCGTCGTTCCTCCTGCGATGAGCCCCGAGATGGTCTCGCAGCTTTCCGTGGGCGGCTCGACCCTCGTGCTCTTGGGCGGCCTCATGATGCTCTGGCGGCGTGGAGTGGCCGCGCACATCGGCGCGTTCACTTTCCAGTCCGTCGCCCTCGCCGCCACCATGGCCATGGTCGGCTGGTTCGCCGGCGACTGGCAGCTGTGGGCGGTGGCCGCCCTCCTCCTGCTCGTCAAGGGCATCGGCATTCCGCTCCTCCTCAAGCGCATGGAGCGGCGCTTCGGCTCGGAGCGCGAGCTCGAGCCCTATGTGAACACCGCGACCTCGCTCCTCATCGGCGGGCTCCTCGTGCTCCTCGCCTACATCGTGACGGCGCCCCTCGTGTCCGTAAGCCGGCTGCCCACGCGCACGGGCATGCCGCTGGCCATCGGGCTGGTCTTCGTGAGCCTGTTCATCATCATCAGCCGGAAGAAGGCGCTGACCCAGGTCTTGGGCTTTCTCATGCTGGAGAACGGCATCGCGCTTCTCGCCGTGCTGGGTACTCACGGCATCCCCATCATCGTGGAGATCGGCGTGTTTCTCGACGTGGCCCTGGGCTTCATCGTCATGCAGGTCTTCGTCTATCAGATCCACGAGACGTTCGAGAGCATCGACGTCGAGCAGCTCAACCGGCTCCGGGAGTGACGGTCACGAGCGCGCCCTTCCTCGCCCTGCTCCTTCCCCCACTCGTGGCGGCGCTCCTCGCCCTCGTGCTCCCGCCGCGCCGGTTTCTCGCGGGGGTGGCCCACGCCGCGCTCGCCCTCGTGTCGCTCGGAGCCGCCCTCGGACTGATCCACCTCGTCCTCGACGGGGAAACGCCCACGTGGGGACCGACCGATCTCTTCCGCGTGGACGCGCTCTCTGCCCTCCTCGCCCTCTGCGTCGCCTTCGTCACCGCCCTCGCCGCGCTCCTCGGCCCCGGGCCCGGGCGCGATCAGCACTACACACCGGCGCAGATCCGGCGCTTCCGTGTCTTCGCCTCGCTCTTCGCCTTCACCATGCTGGTGGCGGTGACCGCCAACAACGTGGGGGTGATGTGGATCGCCATCGAGGCGACCACCATCGTCTCCGCCGTCATCGTGCCCCTCACCGTGAGCAAGGCCTCGGTGGAGGCCTCCTGGAAGTACATCCTGATCGGCTCCGTGGGCATCGCCCTCGCCTTCGTGGGCACGGTGCTCGGCTATTTCGACTTCGTCACCCTGGTGGGCCCGCGCGAGTCCGCCCTCAACTGGACGGTGCTCCTCGCCAACGCGCGGGTGCTTCACCCGCCGGTCATCGAGCTCGCCTTCGTCTTCATCCTGATCGGCTACGGCACCAAGGCCGGGCTCGCGCCCATGCACACCTGGCTCCCCGACGCGCACTCAGAGGCGCCCTCCGCGCTCTCGGCCATGATGTCGGGCGTACTCCTCGCGGTGGCGCTCTACGCGATCATCCGCTGGAAGGCGGTGGTCGCCTCCGTGGTGGGGCCGGTGTTCCCCAATCGGCTCCTCATCGGCCTGGGCCTGCTCTCCCTCGCCATCGCCGCGCTCTCGCTGGTCATCCAGCGCCAGTACAAGCGGCTGCTCGCCTACTCGAGCATCGAGCACACCGGGCTCATGTGCATGGGGCTCGCCCTGGGACCGCTCGGCGTGTTCGCCTCTATGCTCCACCTCGTCAATCACACCGTGGCCAAGTCGATGATGTTCTTTCTCTCCGGGCGCATCCTCGACCGCTACGGCACGCCGGAGATCGGGAGCGTGTCCGGGCTCCTGCGCGTGATGCCGTGGACGGGAGGTCTCTTTGCCGCGGGGATGCTCGCCCTCCTCGGGCTGCCGCCCTTCGGGATGTTCCTCTCGGAATTCACTCTCCTCCGCGCCGGCTTCGCCGACGGGCTGGGCGGGCTGATGGCGGTGGTGCTCGTCTTCCTGGCCGTCGCCTTCGTCTCGCTGCTCGGGCACCTGAATCGCATGCTCTACGGGGCGGCCCCGGCCGAGATGCGGGTGGGCGAGGGCAGTCGCTGGGACGTGCTGCCCCTGGCGGGATGTGTGGCGGCGCTCATCGTGCTCGGCATCGCCGTGCCCGCACCGATGACCGCGCTCCTTCACCGGATCGTCGAGATCGCCGGCCGATGAGGGATCTCCAGAGCGTCATCGAGGCCCTGCGTGGCCACCTCTCCGAGGCGCGCATCGTGCGGGACCGGGAGATCCACGGCTCGGTGAAGGCGGGCGGCGCGCTCAGGCTCGCCCAGGCCCTCCGCGCGGACGTCGGGGCCGAGCTCCGGCTCATGATCGGCAATGACCGGCGCGGCGACATCGGCGCGTTCGAGGTCTACTATCTCTTCGCCCATCCGACGGAGAACTGGTTTCTCCACGCCCGGAAGATCCTCACCGCGGAGGCGCCCACCGTGGCCTCGCTCGGGATCTTTCACCATCCCGCCTCGCTCTTCGAGCAGGAGATGTACGACCTCTTCGGCATCACCCCTACCAGTCACCCGGATCCGCGGCCGCTCGTGCGTCACGGCTTCTGGCCCGCCGACTTCTTTCCCCTGAGAAAGGACGCGCGGGCCGGGGATTTCGCCGACGACGGACGGCCTTTCCCCTTCGTGGAAGTCGAAGGCGAAGGCGTGTATGAGATCCCGGTAGGGCCGGTGCACGCGGGCGTCATCGAGCCGGGCCACTTCCGCTTCTCCGTGGTGGGCGAGACCATCATCAACATGCGCGCGCGCCTCTACTACACGCACAAAGGCACGGAGCGGCTCTTCGAGGGACGGGCCCCCGCCGCGGGCGTGGAGCTGGCCGAGCGCGTCTCGGGTGATACCACCATCGGCCACAGCATGGCTTACTGCCAGGCCCTCGAGGCAGGGGCGGGCGCGGCCGTACCTGCGCGCGCCCGCTACCTCCGCGTGGTGCTCCTCGAGATGGAGCGGCTCTACAACCACGTGGCCGACTTTGGCATGATCGCCAACGACACCGGGTTCGCCATCGCGCACGCGCATTGCTTCCGCATTCGTGAGCGCCTCCTCCGGCTGAACAAGCGGCTTACCGGCAACCGTCTCCTGCGCGGCGGCATCGTGCCCGGAGGCGTCGGGCACGACCTCCCCGCCGGTCTCGACCTGGCCGGTGAGGTGGAGGCGGCCCTCACCGACTTCGAGGAGATCGTGGCCCTGTCGCTGGCCTCGAGCCTGGTCCAGGACCGCCTCGAGGGGACGGGCATGCTCACCACGCGCACGGCACGCGACCACGGCGTGCTGGGCTACGTGGCGCGCGCGTCGGGGATCGACGCTGACGTGCGGCGCGATCACCCCTTCGCGGCCTACGGCGATCTCTCCTTTCGCGTGCCCGTCTTCACCTCCGGCGATGTCAAGGCGCGCACCATGGTCCGGGTCGAGGAAGCGCGCGAGTCCGTCCGGCTGATTCGGCAGGCCGTCGAGGGCATGCCGGCGGGACCACTGCACGTGCCGCTCGGGCCGCTGCCTGCCTTTGCGCCGGCCTGGGGAATAGTCGAGGGGTGGCGGGGAGCCATCATCCACTGGGTCATGGCCGACGAGACGGGGGCGCTCTATCGGGTCAAGATCATGGACCCTTCCTTCCTCAACTGGCGGCCCCTCTCCTACGCGCTCCTCAAGAACATCGTTCCCGACTTCCCCCTCTGCAACAAGTCCTTCAACCAGTCCTACTCCGGCAACGACCTGTAGGGGCGTAGAGGGAGGTATACTCGGCCCATGAAAACAGCACTGGTGGTCGTGGGAGTGCTCGTCCTCATCGTGGTGATCACCTTCGCATGGGGGGTGGGGGTCAACAACAAGATCATCACCGCCGACGTGGCGGTGAACGAGAAGTGGGCCCAGGTCCAGAACGTTTACCAGCGGCGCGCTGACCTCATTCCCAACCTGGTGGAGACGGTCAAGGGGTTCGCGACCCAGGAGCGGACCGTGCTCGAGGAAGTGACCAGGGCTCGCGCGAGTGCCGGCAGTATCAAGGCGACGCCGGAGCTCCTCAACGATCCGGCCGCCTTCAAGAAGTTCCAGGACGCCCAGAACCAGCTCGGAGGCGCCCTCTCTCGCCTCCTCGTCACCGTGGAGCGCTACCCGGAGCTGAAGAGCAACCAGAACTTCCTCGCCCTCCAGAGCCAGCTCGAGGGGACGGAGAACCGCATCACCGTGGAGCGCCAGCGCTTCAACGAGGCGGTGCGCGACTACAACCTCCGCGTGCGCGTGTTCCCGGCCAGCTTCATCGCGGCCCTGCGCGGTTTCAAGGAGAAGCCTTTCTTCGAGTCGGCGCCGGGGAGCGAGAACGTCCCGAAAGTGAAGTTCTAGAAAGGGCTGGGAAGAACACAGGGCCGGCCGCATGCGCCTGAGCTGTCGCTGGCTCGTTCTTCTCCTCTTCGCCGTCCTCGTCGGCACGGCGGCGGCCCTGCCCATCCCGCCGCCGCCCGATCACCGCATCAACGATTTCGCGGGCGTGCTCCCCGCCGGCGAGCGTGAGCGGCTCGAAGAAAAGCTCCGGTCCTGGGAGCGCGAGAGCAGCAACCAGATCGTGGTGGCCATCTTCCGTTCCCTCGACGGCGAGAACCTCGAAGACTATTCAATAAGGCTCGCCCAGGCCTGGCGCATCGGCCAGAAGGGCCTCGACAACGGCGTCATCTTTCTCGTCTTCGTGGATGATCGGAAGATGCGCCTCGAGGTCGGCTATGGCCTCGAGCCCAAGCTGACCGACGCTCTGTCGAGCCAGATTCTCCGCCAGGACGTCGCTCCGCGCTTCCGCGAGGGAAAGATCGGCGACGGTATTGCGGCCGGCCTCGATGCCATCGAGCAGGTCATCGCGGGAACGTACAAGGCCCTCCCCGCGGGGCAGGCGGGCCGAACGCGCGGCGGCGCGGGACTGTTCCCCATCGCCCTCCTCGCCATCGTGGTGATCGGCATCTTGTCCATCGTCATCTCCGGGCTGCGTAACTCGCACCTGCAGGGGAGACGCCAGGGATGGACGGGCGGCTCGCGGGGCTGGGGCGGACCGATCATCCTTCCCGGCGGGTGGAGCGGGGGCGGCGGCGGTGGAGGTGGCGGGGGCGGAGACTTCGGTGGTGGTGGCGGC
>DASYQB010000288.1:0-14978 GCA_036005985.1 Candidatus Methylomirabilota bacterium
TGCTCGGCTACGCGGGATTCTGGAACATGGCGCGGCGGTACTGGAAGATGGGTGGCTACGAGCTCTACCGCTCGGCGAGCAAGGCGGCCTTCGTGCGGTCACTCCAGAAGCTGGTGCCCGACATCCGAATGGACGACATCCAGCGGGGGGGGGCGGGGGTACGGGCGCAGGCGGTGAGCCCGAACGGCTCACTGGTGGACGACTTCAGGATCAGCGTCACCGAAGGCGCGGTGCACGTGGTCAACGCGCCGTCCCCGGCGGCCACGGCGTCGCTGGCCATCGGCCGCCACATCGCCGGCCTCGCCGGCGACACGTTTGGCTTGAAGAAGTAAGTAGTCCTCGCCCTCAGGCGCTCGTTCCGCCCTCGTCGGCCTTTCGCTTCCGCTCCCGCTCTTCGGCTTCTCGCGCGCGGTTCTCCGCCTCCCGCGCACGCTCCTCGGCGGCCAGCATGCGCCCCGAGAGATCCTTGATGATGGCCAGGGCGAGGGCAGGGTTGGTCCGCACCATCGCGTCGAGCCGGTTGGCGGGGATGAGGAGCAGGGTCACCGGCTCCGCAGCGATAGCGGTGGCAGAGCGGGGGGCATTCCTGAAGAGCGCCAGCTCGCCCAGCAATTCGCCCTTGCCCTGGACGCGGAGCAGCTTTTCCTCACCGCCGAGGTTCTTCCTGATCTCGACCTTGCCCTCGTGTACGAGGAAGGCCTCGCTCTTCGCGTCGTCGCCTTCCTTGAATATGACGTCGCCGGCCTTGAACGTCCGGCTGGGAATCTCTCCGCTTGGACGACTCATGCGTTCCCCTCGTAGTGTAGAATATCGGCCAGCCAGCCTATGATACGACGAATCACCCTCGCCTTGGCCCTCGGGCTCGTCGTCACGAAAGTCGTGGTGATGAGTGCTCACGCCCAGGGGGGGCTGTCCGTCCAGGAGAGCGTCCTCCGCGCCAAGCCGGCCGCCGTCCTGGTCATCTCCGAGGTCTCCGCCGAGGTCTCCCTCAATTGCGGGGGCGGCCCGCAAACGGTGACGCCGCCCGCGTTCCGTGAGACCGGCACGGGCTGGTTCATCGACCCCTCGGGCTGGGTGATGACCAACGGGCACGTGGTCCAGCCTGCCTATGAGACACCGCGCTGGCTCGTCAACCAGATGGCCCAGCGCGCGGTGACCACCGCCTGCCTTCCCGATGCGCTCAAGGCGGCCAAGCTCGAGCCGGGAGAGCGGCCGGACGCCGAGGAAGCGTTGAAGCGGCGCGTGCTGGACAAGGTCCTGCCCTCCGTCAAGGTCAACATCACCCCGAAGATCTCCGTGACGCTGTCGAGCGGGGCGCGGCTCAAGAGCGAGGTCAAGAAGTACAGCCCGCCGGCCAGCGCGGAGGTGGGCGCGCCGTCCGGGCGGGATCTCGCTCTCCTCAAGGTTCCGGATGGTAACTATCCGATGCTCCCCCTCGCCGACTCGACGGGGGCGCAGATCGGAGATCCCATCCGCATCCTGGGCTTTCCGGGGGTCGTGCTCTCCCACGAGCTCCTGAATCAGTCGGCCAGCGTCGATGCCTCGGTGACGAACGGCGCTGTGTCGGGCTTCAAGCAGGACAAGGCGAACAACCCGTACATCCAGACGGACGCTCCGGCCGCGTGGGGCAACTCCGGAGGGCCGGTGATCAACTCCCGGGCCGAGCTGCTCGGCGTGCTCACCTTCGTGTCGCTCGCGCCCGGGCCGGAAGGCAGCATCGTGCAGGGCTTCAACTTCATCATTCCGGCGCAAGGGGTGAAGGATTTCGTCAAGGACACTCCCGTCAAGATCAACGACCTGGGGAGGTTCAATCCGGTGTGGTTCGCGGGGCTGCACGCCTTCTTCACGGAGGACTGGAAGGACGCCGTGCGGAAGTTCGAGCAGGCCGACCAGATCCTGGCCGGCCTCACCGACGTCAAGCGGATGCTCGGTGAGGCGAGGGAAAAGGTCAAGAACCCTCCCCCCAAGCCTTTTCCCTGGTTCTGGGTGACGATCGGTGTGACCTTCCTCTCCGCGGGCGGCTACGGCACCCAGGCCCTGGTCCGCTGGAACAAGAACCGCTATCGCGTCGGGCCCTCGGAGGTCATCAAGCTGCTCGAGAGCGGGAAGCAGCCGATCATCCTCGACGCGCGCGCCCAGCAGGCCTACGACCAGAACCCCATCAAGATCCACGGCTCGATCAGGGTCTCCCCGGACGATGTCAAAAATGGCGGGCTGGGCGGCCTCGACCTCGACATGGCGCGGCCGGTGGTCGCCTACTGCACCTGACCTGACGAGCACACGAGCGCCAGTGTGGCGCGCGACCTGAGGAAGGCGGGATTCAAGGACGTCAAGATCCTGAAAGGGGGGCTGGGGGCGTGGACCAATGCCGGCCTGCCCATCGAGACCCGTTCAGATATCTCGGCGGTGGGTCAGGAGCTCTACAAAGCCCTCCTCGGCGGCGGCTGAGCCGGCCTACTCTTCGAAGCGCGCCCTGAGAGCGGGCGGCGTGACGGGGCAGGTATCGGTAGGGCGCTTGAAGATCAGGTGTCGCACTCGCGCCACCCCGTCATAGACCGCATCGCGAATCCCTCGCGGCACCAGCGCGAGCAGTCTTCCCGAGACCTTCCAGAATCCGCCCACGCGCTCCAGGACATGCAGGACGGCGCTGCTCCGCACGAGGAGCATGCCGTCGGGCGTGAGGGCCACGATGCTGTCGGGCAGCCCCGCTCGCGCGGCGGTGGGCACGCGGCGCCGAAAGCCCTCGCTGTCGAGCGAGGCAAAGCGGAAGCGCGAGCCGTCGGCGTCGTGGACGAGGGCGAAGCGCACGGCGCGGTGGCAGAGCCCGCAGCCGCCGTCGTAGAAGATCAGGGAGTGGTCGGCCACGGTCAATCCAGCTGCACCCGCTCGTTGAGCGCGCGCAGGGCGGCCCGGGCCTCGCGCACGAGCGCCTCCACCACCTCCGCCGCGCCCGGCAGGTCGTGGACGAGGCCCACGCTCTGCCCCGCGTGCATGGGGAAGTACTCGCGGTTCTGCTGCTCATTGGCCGCGGTGTAGATGTCGACAGCCGCGGTCGACTGGAGGAGCGAAGGGAGCACGGGCGACCCGGAGATGCCGTACTGCTCGGTGAACGTGTTCTTGAGGGTGCGCGCATAGAGCCCGGTGAAGGCGTCGGTGACGGTGGTGGCGTCGCTGCCCTGCTCGAGGATGGCTTTCTTCCAGAACTCCGGCGCCCCGGAGTCTCGCGTGGCCACGAATCGCGTCCCGAGCAGCGCCCCCACCGCGCCTAGGGCGAGGGCGGCCACGATACCGCGGCCATCGGCGATGCCGCCCGCGGCGATGACCGGCACGTCGACCGCGTCGACGATCTGGGGGACGAGGGCCATGGAGCCGACCTGCGCGGCATCACGCGAGGCCGGCTTGACCCACGTCGACCGGTGGCCCCCCGCCTCGCTCCCCTGGGCCACGACGGCGTCCACGCCATTGGCCGCCACCGTGCGGGCGTCGTCCACCGTGGCCACCATGGCGATGATCTTGATCCCGCGCTCGTGGCACCGGGCCACCATGTCACGGGCCGGCTTGCCGAGCCCGATACTCCACACGGGCACCCGCTCGTCCAGGATGACCTCGAAGGCCTCGTCGATCACGTCGGGGAAGGCGGCGGGGCGCGCCGAGCTGGGCGGAATGCCGAGCTGATGGCGGAAGGTGTCGAGGGTGCTCTGGACCCGGCGCACGGTGTCCTCGGGCAGGCTGGCCGGATCCGCGGGCGGGCGGATGGACGTGTGCAGCCACAGATTGACGCCGAAGGGCCGATCGGTCAGCTCGCGCACGCGACGGATGGCGTGGCGGAGCTGGTCTTTCGAGAGCCTGAGCCCAGCGAGGATACCGAGCCCACCCGCGCGCGAGACCTCGGCGGCCAGCTCGGGTCCGGCCACCGACCCCATACCCGACTGGAGAATCGGATACCTGATGCCCAGGAGATCGCAGAGGGCGGTGCGCAGCTCGCTCATGTCGAGCCCTCCTTCAAATCAATAACCGAGCGCGGCGCCGTCGGCCCGCGGATCAGAGCCGCCCACGAGGCCGCCCTCGGGATCGAGCCAGATGCAGTGGGCGTGGCCGAAGAGATCGTCCCACTCCCCGCCCACCTTCACCTCGTGACCCCGCGCCGCGAGATCGGCCACGAGATCGCGACTGTATCGTCCCTCGAGGTTGAGGGCGCGCGACGGCGTGCCCCAGGTGCGGCCGTACAGCCAGCGCGGCGCCTCCACGCACGCCTGCGGGCCGAGACCGCGGTCGATCCGGCGCGTGAGCAGCGCGGCCTGGGTCTGCGGCTGGCCTTCGCCTCCCATGGTTCCGTACACGAAGCGCGGCCGTCCACCCTCGAGATACATGGAGGGAATCAGCGTGTGCATGGTCCGCTTGCGCGGAGCGAGGGCATTTGCCTGCTCTGGGTCGAGCGAGAAGAAGGACCCGCGATTCTGGAGGACGACGCCCGTGTCACCCGCCACCAGCCCGGAGCCCCACGTGAAGTAGAGCGACTGGATGAGGGAGACGGCATTGCCCTGGGCATCCGCGGTCACGATGGCGATGGTGTCGCCGCCCCGCGCGCCGGCGGCCGCGGGGGGGGCGGCCCGCTTCATGTCGAGACGCGAGCGAAGCTCGGCGATATGCTCCGGGGCCAGCAGCTCCCGCGGGCTCTTCTCCATCCACGCCGGATCGGTGAGGTAGCGGTCGCGGTCTTCGAAGGCGAGCTTGGCCGCCTCGACAAGGAGGTGGACATAGTCGGCCTCGTCGAACTCGGCCACGTCGAAGCCGTCGGCCACGCCCAGCATGGCGAGGGCCGACATGCCCTGGGTGGGCGGCGGGAAGCTCGCGGCCTGGCCCTTGCGATACGCGATGCGGAGCGGCTCCATCCAGTCGCTCCGGTGCTCCGCGAAATCCTCCACGGCGAGCGGGCTGCCCGCCTTGCCCGCGGCGGCCGCTATCCGTCGGGCGATGTCGCCACCGTAAAAGGCGTCGGGGCCGCCGTCGCGCACCGCCTCGAGGGTGAGGGCAAGGTCTCGCTGCACGAGCGGTCCCTGGGCGAGGGCGTCTGGATGATAGAGCGGCCACAGATCACGCTTGATCTCGGGGATGGCGGTGGGGCCGAAGAGATCGGGCTCGCGGGGCGGGGCGACGCGCTGGCCGTCGGACGCCGAGAAGCCCTCGCGCGCATACGCCACGGCATCGGCGAGCAGACTCTTCCACGGAAGCGCGGAGCCCATGCGGCGGGTGCTGTACTGATGCGCCTCCCACCAGCCGTCGACCACGCCGGGCACGGTGACGGCGGCCAGACCACCGCGCGAGGGAATGGCGTCCCGCACCCCGCGCCGCGCGTACCACTCGATGGAGGCCGCCCGCGCCGATCGCCCGGCTCCGCACAGCGCGGTGAGGCACGAGGAGGTCGCGTCGTAGATCAGCCAGAAGTTGTCGCCGCCCACACCGTTCATGTGGGGATAGACCACGGCCATGGTGGCCGCGGTGGCGATGGCCGCGTCGAGCGCATTGCCGCCCGCACGCAACGCGGCCACCCCGCTGCCCGAAGCGAGCACGTGCGGGGAGGCGACCATGCCGCGCGGGGCGCGGGATTCCAGCCAGCGGGTGGAGGGCATGGACAGATTCTACAGGCGAACGAAGGCGGGAGACAGAAACCCCTCCGGCCTCGCGGGTCCTCCGAGTTTGACCTGCGCGTGCCCATCGGCTAGCATCGGCGCCATCTCCGTGCCTCAGGAGCTCTTGCGCCAGCCATGTCGAGCGTAGCGAGGAGAGCATGCACATGAGATCGGCCATTTCGAAGACCGCCCGTCCTTTCGGCCCGACGTGGTGAAGTCGAGCCACATCGACTAGGGCGCGGCCTGCATCAGGACGAATGCTCGAGCGCGGAGGGACGGCCATGGCTGAGGGCAAGGACGGAGGCGGGCGGGGCTGGATCGACGCTCCTTACCCGGATGCGACGAGGGATGCGCTTGTCCGGAAGATCGGCGAGCAGCAGCGAAGGGTGGCGGCGGTCGCGGCGTCCGGCCTGGGCGGCCGCGTGGACCGCGGACAGCATCAGAAGCTCCTCCTGGGAGCCCGCGGCACGTTGCGCGTGCTCGACGAGGTTCCCCAGCCGGTGAAGCGCGGGCCCTTCGCCGCGCCCTTCGCTCTTCCGGTCGCGTGCCGCTTCTCCAACGGCCAGCCGTGTCCGTTCGCCGACCAGACAGCGGACGTACGCGGAATCGCCCTGAAGTTCTTCTCTCCCCAGGGCGTGGAGACCGACATGCTGGTGACCAACGAGGGGGGACGATCGCACGCGAGAGACGCGGAATCGTTCATGGCCTTTGCAGACACTCTCGTGGCCAAGATCGAGGGGGGAGCGAAGGGCGCCTTCGAGGAGCTGCTCAAGGAGCTGCGTGAAGGCAAGCTGACCGCGGGGGCAGCGAGCCACATCGGGGCGGTGCTCCTGAAGGAGGTGGGGCTACACTCGGTCCGCAGCCTCGCCTTGGAGAGCTACTGGGGCTCGGTGGTCAAGCTCGGGGACGCAGCCTTCAAGTACTCGCTCCGCCCCCACCCTGACACCTCCACGTCGGTGGAGTCCGATGGAGGTGGTCCGAACTACCTGCGTGACGAGCTTCTCTCCCGTCTCGCCCGCGGTCCCGTCAAGTGGCAGCTCTGCGTGCAGCTCTTCGTGGACGAGTCACACACCCCGGTGAACGATGCCGCCACCGTGTGGAGCAGCGCGCCCGCGGTGGTGGGAGAGCTCGCCATCGCCGCCGCCCCCTTGGCGGACGACGAGCGGACGATCGATCAGATGGCCTTCAATCCCGGCCACGGATTCGATCCGCTCGGCATCACCCATGCCCGGGTGGACGTGTACGCGGCGAGCGCGCAGAACCGCGCCGACCGCGGCCTCCTGTCCACCGAAGCGGCGCGAGCGTTCCTGGCCGGTCGCTCCTAGGCGGCGACGGTTACCGCTGGCCCCGCGTTCCTCACATGTCGAGGGCGGGGGCGGGCCACCAGAGCAGCCGGCGCTCCGCGAGCACCACCGCGCCGTAGAACAGCGTCCCCATGACCGCGCACGCCACGATCCCGCACCACAGCCGCACGGTGTCCTCGGCGTACAGGGACTGGAGGATCAGGGTGCCGATGCCGCGGTTGTCGCCGAACCACTCCCCCACGATGGCGCCGATGAGAGCGGTGGTGGTGGCCACGCGCAGGGCGACGAACAGGAAGGGCAGCATCACGGGCAGGCGGAGCTTCCACAGTATCTGCGCGGGGCGCGCGCCGAAGGTGCGGAGGAGAGCCACCGACCCGGGATCGCACGAGGCGAGACCCTTGACCACGCTCACCGTGATGGGGAAGAAGGACAGATAGAAGGCAATGGCCACCTTGGACAGAGGGCCGTTCCCCAGCCACAGGATGACCACCGCACTGAAGGCGATGATGGGCACCGCCTGCGAGGCCACGAAGAAGGGAAAGAGCCCGCGCTCGAGGACGGGCGCGCTCGCGAGGACGATGGCGAAGAGGAGACCGATGGCCACGGCCAGCCCGTAGCCCGCGAGGGCGGTGCTCATGGTGTAGGCGGCCGATCCCGCGATCAGGTCGCGGATCTGCCACAGCTCCACCGCGATCACGGAGGGCGGGGGAACGAGCGGCTTCGGCATGGCGAAGAGGCGGACGAGGAGCTCCCAGGCGGCGAGGAAGGCGCCGAGAGCCGCCGCCTGTTGCGCTCCCCCCACGACGGCGCGAGGCATCCGCGCCGCCCCGGTCATGCCCGTGGATCCTCTCCACCGAGGGCGGTGAAGGAGCGGAGGCTCTCGTCCCGGATGGCGTCGAGGATCTGCTTCTTCAGGGCCACGAACGATTCGCTCGTCACCGATTGCGGGGGGCGCGGGCGATCGAGCTCCACCTTGACCTCGAGCTTCAGGCGGCCGGGCCGCGCCGTCATGACCACCACCCGATCACCGAGGAAGATCGCCTCCTCCACGTCGTGGGTGATGAACAGGATGGTGCGACGGTGCCGCGCGCACACGCCGGCCAGCCATTCCTGCAGGATGCTCCGGGTGAGGGCATCGAGGGCCCCGAAGGGCTCGTCGAGCAGCATGATGTCGCTCTGGAACAGGAAGGTGCGGAGGAGGGCCACGCGCTGCTTCATGCCGCCCGATAGCGCGAAGGGGTAATAGTCCGCGAAGCCCTCGAGCCCGAACTGCCCGATGACGTCGAGGGCGCGCCGCCGGGCTTCGGCGCGGGCCACCCCCTGGATCTCCAGCCCGATCACCGCGTTGTCGAGCACGGTGCGCCACGGGAAGAGCAGATCGCGCTGCGGCATGTACGCCACTTGGCCGAGGGGCGAGGCCACGACCTGGCCGTCGATGAGCAGGCGGCCGCCGTCGTCGGAGGGCAGGAGTCCCGCCACGATGTTGAAGAGAGTGCTCTTGCCGCAGCCGCTCGGCCCGACGATGGTGACGAACTCGCCGTCGGCCACGCTCAGGTCGAACGGCTGGAGCACGGGAACGCTTTCCCCGTCGACCTCGAACGTCTTGGCGACCTGACGCAGGGTGAGCTTGACGGCCACGCCGCTAGCGGACCACCTTGAGGGCGACCGGCACCTCGTTCCAGAAGCGGGCGTTGGTCGCCTCGGTGAGGGACACCGGCTTGGAGAGCTGCTTGTTGTCGAGGAGGAAGGTCATGGAGAACTCGGCGGTCTTGGGATCGAGGTAGCCTACGCCCTTCTCCTTGCTCGGCCCCCACAGCATGAGCTTGGCCACCTCGCGCATCATGATGGTCTGGTGGTCCTTCTTGAGCGCGGGGTTCTGCTTGAGGGTGATCTCGACCGCCTCCGGCTGGTTCTCGATGGCGTACTTCCAGCCGCGCAGGCTCGCGCGCAGGAAGCGCTGGGCCACGTCCGGCCGCTCCTTGATCATCTTGTCTGTGGTCACGATGGTGTCGCGCGGGATCACGATTCCGTAGTCCGCGGGGTCGAAGAGCACGAGGTCACCCACGCCCTCGCTGATGAGGGTCTGCAGCTCATTGAACACGGTGACGCACGCCACCGATACCTCGCCGCGCACGAAGGGCGCCATGGTGACAGGCTGCGGCACCTCGGTGATGCTCGCGGGATCGATGCCCTTGTTCTTGAGCATGGCCCGCACGATGTACTGGGTCCCCGTGTACCACATGCTCACCTTCTTGCCCGGGAAGTCCTCGAGCTTGGAGATGCCGCTGTCCTTCTTGGCCACGAGGAGCACGGGAGTTTTCGGGAACACAGCGGCGATGGCCACCAGGGGCAGCCCCTTGTCGCGTCCCACCAGCGTGGTCTCCATGCCCCCGCCCTGGGCGAAGTCATCGGTGCCCGCGGCTACCAGGTTCTCTGCCACGAGCTGCGGTCCCCCGGGATTGATGGTGACGTCGAGCTTCTCGTCCTTGTAGAAGCCCTTCTCCTTCGCCACGTAGTAGCCGGCGAACTGCGCCTGGTGCAGCCACTTGAGCCGGATCGACACCTTGTCGTCGGCGTGGGCCACGCTCGCCATGAGAAGAGAAACCACCACGGCCATACCGGCCAGACGTTTGACGCTCATGCGTTCCCCCTTGTTTGCTGACGCGTACGTCGGGACATACCGCTCACGGAGACATGCCACCAGACCCACCGGCGCTCCAGCGCGGAGACGAGAGCGAAGAAGAGGACCCCCGCCACGCTCGCCGCCGCCACCGCCGCCCACAGCCTCGAGTAATCCATGCTCGCTGTCGTCTCGAAGATGACCCACCCGATGCCGCGATAGGCACCGAGCATCTCCGCCACGATCGCGATGATGACGCTGCGGATGCTCCCCAGCCGCAGGGCGGTGAAGAGATACGGGAGCGAGGCGGGGAAGCGGAGCATCCAGAAGATCCGCCCCTCACGCGCCCCGAAGCTTCGCAGCACATTGACGGCCTGGGCATCGACCTGGCGCAGGCCCTGCAGCTCGTTCTGGAGCATGATGAAGGCGGTGATGAAGGCCACGAGCACGATCTTGGAGGCCATGCCCGAGCCCAGCCACAGGATGACCACGGGCGCGAAGGCCACCGCGGGCACGCTGTTCGCCGCCACCATGGGCAGCATGGCGACGCGCCGGAGGGCGGGGCGATAGAAGAGCACCACGGCGAGGGCGAAGCCGATCAGGTTGCCGAGCAGGAAACCCGCCCCCGCTTCGGCCATGGTAGTCGCGATGCCGGTGGCGAGAACGGGCCAGTCGCTCACTGCCTTCTGCGCGATGGCGCTCGGCCGCGGCAGCACGTAGCCGGGCACGTGGGCGAGACGGAGGGTGATTTCCCAGGCCGCGATGAGGCCGGCCGCGATCATGACCGGCGCGAAGGCCTGCCGGATCCCGCGCGTCATGCCAGAGCGGGCAGAACGCGCTCCCCGATGAGCTGGATGCTTCGCAGGATCTGCCAGTGCTGCATGCCGGGCCAGTTTAGCACGCACACGAAATGGTTGATTCCCACCTCGCGGTGGTAGCGCTTGAACTCGGCCACGCAATGCTCGGGATCGCCCACGATCACGCGGTCCCGCCGCATCTCGTCGAAGTCGAGGCGGCCGAAGCTGGCCGACGCGGTGGGCAGCTCGCGATCCTGCCCCCACCGCGCGTACATCTTGAGCTTGCCCTCGAGGAACGGACGGCCCTCGCGCAGGGCGGTATCCATGTCGGGGGCGACGAAGACTTCCTTGTGACAGGCCATCTCCTCCGGCACGGGCCGTCCGAGCTCTTCCCGCGTCCGCTTGAAGAGCTCGGCTTGTCCGCGCAGGGTGTCGAGGGTCGCCTGCGGATTCAGGAACAGGACATCGCCGAAGCGCGCGGCCCGCCGGATGCCCGCGTCGGCCTGGGCGGCGATCCAGATGGGCGGGTGCGGGCGCTGGAGCGGGCGCGTACGCACTTCGGCCTTGGGCACGCGAAAGAAGCGTCCCTCGAAGCTCACCTCGTCCTCCGTCCACAGGCGCTTGATCACGGCGAGGGACTCTTCGAAGCGCGCCCCGCGCTCCGTCTTCTTCACGCCGAAGGCCTCGAACTCCACGTCGCGATAGCCGACGCCCAGCCCGAAGATCACCCGGCCGCCGCTCACCACGTCGAGGGTGGCGATCTCCTCGGCCACGTAGACGGGATTGAAGAGAGGGAGGAGCACGATGCCGGGGAGGAGCCGCATGTCGCCACTGTCCGCGGCGAGGCGCGCGAGCACGGGCACGGGCTGGAGCTTCTGATATTCGGTGAGGAAGTGCTGGCCCACGCACACCGAGGCGAAGCCGTAGTCGCGGGCCATGCGAACCTGCTCGGCCGCCTCGCGAAAGCGCACGGCCACGTTCTCGTCGGCGCCGTAGTTGGTGTTGAGGAAGATGCCGATCCTGATCATCGTGTCTCCATGGGGGTGCGCCGGAGGAAGCGCCCGTAGCCGGGCGACTGGCACAGGCGGCCGTCCTTGACGAGGGGCCGGCCGCGCAGGAACGACATGGTGACGCGGCCCTTCATGGGCCAGCCCTCGAAGCAGGTGTAACCGGCCCGCGAGTGCAGATCGCGCGCGCTCAGCGTCCACTCGGCGGCGGGGTCGACCACGAGGAGATCGGCGTCGGCTCCCGGCTTGATGACACCCTTGCGGGGATAGAGACCGAAGATCTTTGCCGCGTTCTCGCTGGCCGCCGCCGCGAGCTGGGGCAGGGTGAGACGGCTCGCGCGCAAGCTCTCGCTGAGCACGAGGGGCAGCATGGTCTCGATGCCCGGCATGCCGAAGCCGGCCTGGAAGATGTCCTGCTCCCCGATGGTCTTGTCCGTCACGAGGAAGGGCGCGTGGTCGCTGCCCAGCGTCTGGACTTCTGCTCGCGCGAGCCCCGCCCACAGCGTCTCGCGGTCGCGGTCCCAGCGCAGGGGCGGCGCGACCTTGGCCAGGCCCTTCTGACGCGACATTTCCGCGTCGGTCAGGAGCAGGTACTGGGGGCACGTTTCCGCGTAGACCGTCTGCCCGCGCACCCGCGCCCGCGTGATGTGCTCGAGCCCGTCGGCGGTGCTCAGGTGCACCACGTAGAGCGGGCAGTGGGCGAGCCCCGCGATGTCGATGGCACGGGACACGGCTTCGGCCTCGGCCACGTGAGGCCGCGAGGAGAGGTAGAACTCGGGCGCCGTCTTGCCCTCGCGCGCGAGCTTGTCTTCCAGGTAGTCGATGACGTGGCCGTTCTCGGCGTGCACGAGGGCGATGCCCCCGTGCGCGCCCGTGAGCTCCATGGTGCGAAGGATCTGGTCGTCGGTGAAGAGCATGCCGCGCTTCTTGTACGCCTGGAACATCTTGATGGACGTCACGCCATAGGCGATCGACTCGGGGATCTGCTCGATCAGCTTCGCGTCGGGCCGCAGCCGGCAGTGCATGGCGAAATCGACGACGGAGCGCCGCTCGCCCTCCGCGGCAAAATGCTCGAGGCCTTCGACGACGCTCATGCCCTCCGAGCCGCCGATGAACGGCATCATGGTGGTGACGCCGCCGTGGGCCGCGGCCACCGAGGTGGACTCGAAGTCGTCGACCATCGGATTGAACACGTTGAAGTGCACGTGGGCGTCGATGGCCCCCGGCATCACGTAGGCGCCAGCCGCGTCGACCACCTCACGCCCCTGGAGGCCGAGCGCGGGCGCGCCCACGGCCACGATCGTTCCCGCCGCCACCGCCACGTCCGCCTCCACCACTCCGTGCGCCGTCACCACCTGCCCGTGGCGGATCAGGAGATCGGCCGGTCCGGGCGGAGCCGGCGGGTGGGGAACGCTCACGAGCGTCTCAAGGCTGGACGAGCCGGTGGTAGCTGTCGGGCCGCCGGTCGCGGAAGAACGGCCACGCGCGCCGGACTTCCTCGAGGCGGGCGAGGCTCAGCTCGGCCACCAGTGCCTCGTCCTTGTCGCCGGCCTGGGCCACCGTCTCCCCGATGGGATCGATGAACACGCTCGCCCCGTAGTACTCGCTGTCGAGCTCGGTGCCCACGCGGTTGACCCCGCCCACGAAGAAGCCGTTGGCGATGGCGTGGCCGCGCAGCTCCGCCTCCCACACCGAGCGTGAGAAGCCGCGCCGCGTGGTGGCGGTGGGCACGAAGACGAACTGCGCGCCGTTGAGACCGAGGGCGCGGGCGGCCTCGGGGAAGTGGCGGTCGTAGCAGATCATGATGCCGATGCGTCCGTAGGGGCTGTCGAAGACCGGATAGCCGAGGTTGCCCGGCCGGAAGTAGAACTTCTCCTGGAAGTGGGAGCTCATGGGGATGTGATGCTTGCGGTAGTGGCCGACGATCTCGCCGCGCGCATCCACGAGGAGCGCGGCATTGTAGAGCTCGCCCGCCATCACCCGCTCGTAGAAGGGCACCACGAGCCAGAGCTTGAGGGCCTTGGCCACCGCGCGCATCCGCGTGACGGTGGGGCCGTCAATGGGCTCCGCCAGCTCCTGGTGGCGGGGATCGAGCTCCTGGGCGAAGAACCACGAGGCGAAGATCTCCTGGAGGCAGGCGACCTCCGTCCCCTGGCGCGCCGCCTCCTGGAGGAGCTCCTCGGCGCGGTCGTGATTCTCCTCGCGCTTCATCGACGCCTTCATCTGGATCAGAGCGGCTCGCACGTAGGAATCTCCTTTGCCGCCCACGGCCGGGCCTGGCTTCCGGCAACCGGCGCATGGGGTGGGGCGATCATGCCGTACGGAGCGCGGGACGCGGGCCCGCGGGTCGAGGACATGGCGGCAATTCTACAGGAAACTGAAGGCCTCTCCCCTGTCTCCGCTCCACGCATTCTGGGGTAGAGTGTCGCCACTCTGAATGTCGGGAGGCGGCCATGGATGAACAGGAGGCTCTGGGATGCCCTGTGCCCCGCGGTAGTCCAGCGTGCTGATCCCGGCGGTCCTTCTCGCGTTCATGCTGACATCGTTCCATTCAGTGGACTCGCAGACGGGCAAGATCCACGCGCGGAGGCTGTTCGCGATCAACGCGAGCGACCAGCTTCCCGGCCCGTGACCGTCGGAGCGCCCGTGCGCCGGCGGGAGGACCCGCGCCTTCTCGCCGGCCGCGGGCGCTACGTTAGTGACGTCGAGCTGCCCCGGCTCCTGCACGTGGCGTTCGTGCGGAGTGTCCACGCCCACGCGCGGCTGCGGGAGATCGACGTCGGGGCGGCGGCCGGATCTCCCGGCATCGTCGCCGTGCTCACCGGCCGCGATCCCGACCTCGCGAGCCTGCGCATCCGTGCCCGCTCCGCGCTCCCCGGCTACGTCGAGACCGAGCAGCCGATCCTCGCCTGGCCCGTCGCTCGCTACGTGGGTGAGGCGGTGGCCGCCGTGGTCGGCGCCGATCGCTACGGCGTCGAGGACGCCGCGGCCCTGGTCCGTGTCGACTACGAGCCGCTGCCCGCGACCGTCGACGTGCTAAAGGCCACACGCGACGGTGCCCCGCCGGTGCACGAGGCCGCTCCCGGCAATGTCTTCCTCTCTCGCCGCTTCCAGGGCGGCGACGTCGAGGCGGCCCTGGCGGGGGTCGCCGCGGTGATCGAGCGGACGTTCCGCACCAACCGGCAATGCGCGGCGCCCCTCGAGGGGCGCGGCGGCATCGCGGACTGGAGCGCGGGGGAGGAAAAGCTCACCCTATGGTCGGCGACACAGGTGCCGCACCTCGTCCGCCATCTGCTGGGCGAGGTGCTCGGCCTGGCCGAGAACCGCATCCGCGTCGTCGCGCCCGACGTGGGCGGCGGCTTCGGCGTGAAGTCGATGCTCTATCCCGAAGACGTGGCGCTCTGCGTGCTCGCGATGCGACTCGGCCGGCCGGTGAAGTGGATCGAGCAGCGGCGCGAGGCGATGCAGGCCTCGGCCCACGCCCGCGACCATCACTACGCGGTGCGGGCCGGCTTCGATCCGGTCGGCCGGCTGCTCGCCCTCGACGTCCGCGCCGCCTGCAATGCCGGCGCGTACTCGGTCACCCCGTGGACGGCCGGCCTCGAAGCGCTCATGGCGGG
>DASYQB010000289.1:0-1792 GCA_036005985.1 Candidatus Methylomirabilota bacterium
CCGCGACTACATCCGCACCGGCCGCGCGAAGGGCCTGGCCGAGCGACGCGTGGTGCTGGAGCGGCTGCCCGCCACCATACAGCTCACGGTGGCCGCCATGCTCGTCACCATCGCCGCCGGCGTCTCGCTCGGCATCGGCACGGCGGTGCGCCGGGGCACGCGGTACGACGTCGCGGGCACCATCCTCGCCGTCCTCGGCCAGTCGCTGCCGAACTTCTGGCTCGGCATCATGCTCATCCTGCTCTTCGGGGTGGCCCTTCGCTGGCTGCCCACCTCCGGCTTCGCGGGCTGGACGTCCCTCGTCCTCCCCGCCATCACGCTGGCCGCGTTTCCCACCGCGCTCGTCGCGCGCCTCACGCGCTCGAGCATGCTCGAGATACTCAACCGCGACTACATCCGCACCGGCCGGGCCAAGGGGCTGGCCGAGCGGAGCGTCGTCCTCCGCCATGCCCTGCGCAATGCCGCCATCCCGGTCCTCACGGTGATCGGGCTCCAGATCGGCGCGCTGCTCGGCGGCGCCGTCATCACCGAGTCGGTGTTCGCGTGGCCGGGCATGGGCAAGCTCATCGTCGATGCCATCTTCTTCCGCGACTTCCCGGTGGTCCAGACCGTGCTCATTCTGTCCGCCACCGTCTTCGTGGGGATCAATCTCCTCGTGGACCTGCTCTACACCATCATCGATCCGCGCATCCGGTACTCGTGATGGCCTCCCGCGCGGACACGGCAACCCTCGGGCGATGGGGCCAGCGGCATCCCACCATGGCCATCGGGAGCATGCTCCTCGGCCTCGTGGTCCTCGCGAGCCTCTTCGCTCCCGTGCTAACCCGTTACGATCCCATCAAGCCGAGCTTCAGCCAGCGCCTCTCTCCTCCGTGGGGCCTCGGCGGCACGCGCGCGCATCTCCTCGGCACGGACAATCTCGGCCGGGACATCCTCGCGCGACTGCTCTACGGGGGACGCGTCTCTCTCGCCCTTGCCGTGGCCGCGGTGGCCATCGCGGGATTAGTCGGGGTGGTAGTCGGGCTCACTGCGAGCTGGAGCGGGGGCACCGCGGATGCCGTCATCATGCGCGTGGCCGACGTGCAGCTCGCCTTCCCCGTCATCATGCTCGCCATCGCCATCGTGGCCGTGGTCGGCACCAAGCCCGTCACGCTCGTGGGCGTGCTCGCCCTGAGCGGCTGGGTGCTCTACGCGCGGACCATCCGCGCCCACGTCCTCACCATTCGCGGCCTCGACTACATCGACGCCGCGGCCATGCTCGGGGCCAGCGACACGCGCATCATCCTGCAGCACGTCCTGCCCAACACGGTGGCGCCCATCCTCGTGATCGGCTCCAGCCAGTTCGCCACCATGGTCCTGCTGGAATCAGGGCTGAGCTTCCTCGGGCTGGGCATCCAGGCCCCCCTGCCCTCGTGGGGCTCGATGCTCGCGGAAGGGCGTGACTATCTCTCGAACGCGTGGTGGCTCGCCACCGCGCCCGGGCTCATGATCGCCGTCGTCGTGCTGGGAGCGAATCTGCTCGGGGACGGGCTGCGGGATCTCCTCGACCCCACCCTCCGCAATGTGGAGGGCTGACGCTCAGCGGCGGTGTTCGCGCAGCCAGTCCGGCAGCGGAGGCACCCGCGCGTCGACCTGGCGCAGGTTGTAGTAGGGAATGGCGGGGCGGTAGGTATCGAAGACCCGGCGCAGCTCGCCCACGGGCTCTTCGTGCGTCGACCCGCAGATCCACGTAGGCGAAGGGCCGGTCGTCCACCACGAGGAGCGCCGCCGACTGCTGGCCGCCGTGCTGCCC
>DASYQB010000290.1:0-6501 GCA_036005985.1 Candidatus Methylomirabilota bacterium
GGGCATTCTCACCTCGGGCCACTCGCGCGTGTTCATCGACCGCGTTCCCACGGAGGATGCCACCGCGACGGCCAGGCTCTACGACGCGGGCGCCGTCCTCCTCGGGAAGCTGGCCACCCACGAGATGGCGCACGCGGGCCCGTCGTTCGATCTGCCCTGGCCGCCCGCGCGGAATCCGTGGAACCTCACCCGCTTCACCGGGGGCTCGTCGAGTGGGTCGGGGGCCGCCGTCGCCGCCGGCATGATCCCGGTGGCCTTGGGCTCGGACACGGGCGGGTCGATCCGCGGCCCGGCGTCGCTGTGCGGGGTGGTGGGGCTCATGCCCACCTTCGGGCTGGTGAGCCGGGCGGGCGTGATCACCAATTCGTACACGTTCGACCACTGCGGGCCGCTCGCGCGCACCGTCGAGGATTCCGCGATGGTGCTGGACGCCCTCGCCGGCTACGACCCGAAGGACGCGGGGAGCCTCCAGCGGCCCATACCTCCGTATCGTGAGGCGCTGGGGCAGGATCTGCGTGGGCTCAGGATCGGCGTCCTCCGCCACCACTGGGAGGAGGACATGCCCGCGTCCGAGGACGTGCGCCGGGCCATGGACGCCGCGCTGGATGTCCTGCGCCGGCTGGGGGCCGAGCTCACGGAATGCCGCGTGCGGCCGCTCGGCAGCTATTTCGACGTGAAGATCGTCATCGCGGAGAGCGAGATCTTCAGCGTGCACCAGAAGAACCTGGTCTCCCGGCCGAGGGACTTCGGCGCGGACTTTCTCTCCCGCGTGCTGCCCTCGGTGCTCTTCACCGCCAACGACTACGTGCAGGCCACGCGCGAGCATCGGCGGATGATGGTGGAGATGGCGCCGCTCTACCAGAAGTTCGACGCTTTCGTGACGGCCGGCATGGGCGAGGCGCCGCTGCTCGCCGACTATCGCAGCGTGTCGTTCTGGCAGAAGTCGAGCCTCCTCACCGCGTGGAACGTGACGAGCCAGCCCGTGCTGATGCTGCCCAACGGCTTCGGGAGAAACGGCCTGCCCCTGGGCATGCAGGTGCTGGGCCGGCCCTTCGGCGAGACGACGATGCTGCGCATCGGCCACGCCTACGAGCGCGCCACGGAGTGGCACACGCGGCGGCCCCAGCTCGTGCCCGGGGCGGCTGCGCCCGAAGTGGTTCCGCCCCCCGTGCTCTCCGAGCCAGCCGCCCCCGTCGATGGTGAGCTGCGCGATCTCTGCGTACAGGGCGCCCGGCGCTCGGGGGTGCCCCTCGACGATCTGATGCTGGCCCAGCTCCTGGAAGGTGCGCCCTACGCGCTTGACATGGTCCGGCGCCTCCGCCGCGACCACGACCCTCACCACGAGCCCGCGAACGTCTTCAGCTTTCCTGCGGCCAATCACTAAGGAGATGCCGTGAAGATCCGACCGAATCGCGTGAAGCAGCAGCTCGCCGCCGGCAAGGTGGCCACCATCGTGGCCGGCACCAACGAGCCGGACCTGATCGACCAGCTCGGCACGCTGGGAGTGGACGGCATCTGGCTGGAGGGCGAGCACGGCGGCGTCGACTACGCCGACCTGGGCAACCTGACGCGCGCCTGCGATCTGTGGGGCGTGACCTCGGTGGTGCGGGTGATGGACAACGACTACGCCACGATCTATCGCACGCTCGATCGGGGAGCCATGGGCATCGTGGTGCCCCACGTGAACACGCGCGCGGAGGCGCAGTCCGCGGTGGAGTCGGCGAAGTTCGCGCCGCTCGGCAAGCGCGGCATGTTCACGAGCCGGCAGGGCTTCGGTGTGGACGAGTACCTCAAGACGGCCAACGACCAGAGCATGCTCATGGTGCTCATCGAGGACATCGTGGCCGTCAACAACCTCGACGAGATCCTGTCCGTCGACAACATCGACGTCTTCTTCGTGGCGCCGAACGACCTGGCCACTTCCATGGGCCACATCGGCAACATGGGCCACCCGGAAGTCCAGGGGACGGTGGACAAGGCCATCACCAAGATCGTCCAGTCCGGCCGCATCGCGGGTACCCTCGTGAACGCGGGCAACGTGGAGCGCTACACACGCCTGGGCGTGCGCGCGCTGATGACGCCGTTCTTTCCGTGGATCCAGGCCGGGGCGAAGGATCTGATGGAGCGCGCGGCGAAGGGCGCCCAGGGCTGAGACCGCGAGTGACGCTGGCCGATGCGCTGGGCGTGACGGGCGCGGAGGTCGTGGCGCTCGTCGGCGGAGGGGGGAAGAGCACGGCGATGTTTCGCCTCGCCCGGGAGATGGTGGACAAGGGCGGGCAGGTCATCACCACCACCACCACCAAGATCTTCGGGGCGCAGATCGTGCTCTCGCCCGCTCACGTGTTTGTTGAGGACGTAACACGGGAGCGCGTGGCCGCCGAGCTGGGCGCACACGGGCAGGTGCTCGTCATCGGGGCCACGGACGCGGGGACGGGGAAGGCGGAGGGCGTCTCCGCGGAGCTCTTCCGGCGGCTGCGCGCGTGGTTTCCCGGTGTGTGCATTCTCAACGAGGCCGACGGCTCGCGGATGCGGCCTTTCAAGGCGCCGGCGGGGCATGAGCCGGTGATTCCTGACGAGACTACGCTCGTGGTGGTGGTGGTCGGCGCGGATGTTCTCGGGAAGCCGCTGGATGCTGATCATGTGCATCGGCCAGAGCTTGTCGCTGCGCTGTGCAGTGCGCCGATCGGGGCGCGGATCACGCCCGCGATGGTGGCGCGCGTCCTCGCGCATCCCGAGGGTGGGCGGAAAGGTGTGCCGGCGGGAGCGCGGGTGGTGGCCTTGATCAACAAGGTGGATGGCCTGGCTGACCGGACGGCGGCGCGGAGACCGCGGAGTGTCTTCTGCGCGACGAGGGGATTCAGTCGGTGGTGCTGGCTGCGGTGCGGGCGGAGGAGCCTGTGCTGGAGGTCATCGGGCGAAAGCTCTAGCAAATACGGGTGAGGGGAGTGCTGGAAGGCCGCGGGTCAGCGCGACGGCGGCGTGCCGTCCACGCCGCGGCGGAGGACGGAGCCGGGCAGCGCGCCGGTGTGATCGCCGCCGTCGATGACTACCTCGCCGTTGACGATGACCGTGGAGACGCCGGTGGCGTAGCGGTGCGGCTCGGGATAGGTGGACTGGTCGGCGATGCGCGCCGGCTCGAACACGGCCACGTCGGCGCGGAAGCCGTTCCGGAGCAGACCCCGATCCGTCAGGCCCAGAGCGTGGGCCGCGCCGCCCGTGGTCTTGTGCACGGCGGTCTCGAGGGGGAAGAGCTTCCAGTCGCGCACGCACGGCCCAAGGATGCGCGCGTGGGTCCCGTAGCTGCGGGGATGGGGCTTCCCTTGCCCGGTGACGCCGGAGGTGGCGAGCGCGTTGGCATCCGAGCCGACGAGAACCCACGGCGCGCGAGTGATCTCGCGGACGTCGGGCTCGGTCATCGAGGTGATGAGGATGCGCGTCTCGCCGCGATCGGCCACCACGAAATCACAGACGGCGTCGAAGGGATTCACGGCGCGGCCGCGCGCGATGTCGCCGAAGGTTCGCCCCGCGTGCTCGGGAAGATGCGGAGACACGGCCACGCGCACCACGTCCCAGGACGGGATGCGGCCGAAGTTGGTCAGCCCATCCCGTGCGATGTCGTCGCGCAGACGCGTGCGGATGTCGCGACGGCCGAGCCGCTCGAGCATGGCGGGGATACCGCCCTCCATGATCCATCGAGGCAACAGATTCCGGAGGGGGTTGGTCGCCGTGTCGTACGGGTAGGCGTCGACGTCCACGGGAAGGCCCCGACGCCGCGCCGTCTCGATCTCCGTGAGGAGGCGGGTCGCTCCGCCCCAGTTGTTGGTGCCGGAGAGCTTGAGGTGGGCGATCTGCACGTGCACGCCGGTGGCCTCGGCCACCGCGATCGCCTCGCGAACCGCGTCGAACACGTGATCGGCCTCGTCGCGGATATGCGACGCGTACCCCGCGCGGTGCCGGGCGAGCACGCGGGCGAGACCGTGGATCTCGTCGGCGTCGGCGAACCCACCGGGCGCGGTGAAGAGCCCGGTGGAGAGCCCCCACGCCCCGGCCCTGAGCGCCTCCTCCAGGAGCTGCTCCATGGCCGCGCGCTCGCCGCTCGTGAGCGGACGATTCTCCATGCCCGCCGTCATCAGGCGCAGGGTGTGGTGCCCGACCTGGAGGATCACGTTGACGGAGGTCGAGGGAAAAGCCGAGACGTACTCGGCAAACGTCGTCTCGTGGAAGGGCAGCCACGGCGCGCTCGACGCGAGAAACTCGCGCAGCACGTCGGCGCGGCCGGGCAGGGCAGGGGCGGCGGAGAAGCCGCAGTTGCCGACGATCTCGGTGGTGACGCCCTGTCGCACCTTCGACTCCGCCCGAGGATTCAAGGGCAGGGTGAAGTCGGAGTGGGTGTGGATGTCGATGAAGCCCGGCGCCACCACCTGGCCCTGGGCGGAGATGATTCGCCGCGCGGGGCGCGAAGAGCGCGGCTCGATGGCCACGATGCGCCCGTCGGAAACCGCCACGTCGGCATCGCGCCCGGGGCCACCCGTGCCGTCCAGCACGTGCCCCCCGCGAATCAGCAGATCGTCCATGTCTCCTCTCCCTCGCCCCCGGAGGGGGAGAGGGCAGGGGTGAGGGGGAGTTACTTCAGCTGGAACCCTTCATAGCCCTTGGCGGCAACCTCGTCGCACTTCTGCCGGTACACGCCGACGCCGCCGATGTAGGGCATGAACATGCGCGGCTTGCCGGGGATGTTCGCTCCCATGTACCAGGAGTTCGCCCGCGGATAGAGGGTGGCGTGACCCACGTCGTTGACGTGCTGCACCCACTCGCTCTCCGCCTCCGCGTAGGCCTCGATGCGCGTGCGATGGTGCTCGCGCAGGTAGGCGATGCAGTCGGCGATCCAGTCGGCGTGCTGCTCGATGGACACGATCATGTTGCTCAGCACGGAGGGGCTACCCGGACCGGTGATGGCGAAGAGGTTCGGGAAGCCGGCCACGGCCACCCCGAGGTAGGTCTTCGGGCCTTCCGCCCACTTGTCCTTCAGGGTCTGGCCGTCGCGTCCGCGGATGTCCATGGCGAGCAGGCTGCCCGTCATGGCGTCGAAGCCGATGGCGAAGACGATGCTGTCGAGGGTGTAGGCCTGCTCGCTGGTGCGCAGGCCCCCGGGGGTGATCGTCTCGATCGGCGTCTTCGTGAGATCGACGAGGGTGACGTTGTCGCGGTTGAACGTCGCGTAGTAGCTGGTATCGACGCACAGGCGCTTGGTGCCGAGCGGATAGTGCTTGGGCACGAGCGTCTCCGCCACCGCGGGATCGCGCACGATGGAGCGGATCTTGGCCCGGAAGAACTCGGCGGCGGTATCGTTGGCGTCCTTGCTGATGAGGAGGTCGTTGAAGGTGGAGCTGAAGCCGAGTCCGCCGCGCGACCAGCGCGCCTCGTACTCGCGCGTGCGCTCCTCGTCCGACACCTCGAGGGCCGACTTGTCGTTACGCTCGACCACGAAGCCCACGCGGGACTCGCGCGCCTGGCGGCGGAACTCGGCGTAGCTCGCCTTCACCGCCCGCTCGTACTCCGTATCCAGAGGCGCGTTGTGGGCGGGCACGGAGAAATTGGGCGTGCGCTGGAAGACGAAGAGATGCGCGGCCTGCGCGGCGATGATCGGTATCGACTGGATGGCCGAGGAGCCGGTCCCGATGACGCCCACGCGCTGCCCGGTGAAGTCCACGCCCTCGTGGGGCCAGTACCCCGTGTGATACCACTTGCCCTTGAAGCCCTCGAGGCCCTCGAACTTCGGCTTCTGCGCGGTGGAGAGACAGCCGGTGGCCATGATGCAGAACTGGGCCGAGACCTCGTGGCCGCGATCCGTCCGGACGGTCCAGCGACCCGTGGCCTCGTCGTAGAGGGCGGCGGTGACCCGCGTCTCGAGTTGGATATCGCGCCGCAGGTCGAAGCGGTCGGCCACGTGGTTGATGTAGCGGAGGATCTCGGGCTGGGAGGAATAGCGCTCCGTCCAGCGCCATTCCTGCTGGAGCTCGTCGGAGAACGAGTAGGAGTAGTCCATGCTCTCGACGTCGCAGCGGGCGCCCGGGTAGCGATTCCAGTACCACGTGCCGCCGATGCCCTTGCCCGCCTCGAAGACCTGCGCGGACAGGCCGAGGCCGCGCAGGCGGTAGAGCATGTAGAGCCCGGCGAATCCGGCGCCCACGATGACCGCGTCCACGGTCTGCTTCGGTTCAAGGGTGTTCGTCATGACATCCTCAGGACTGTGGTCGGGAGATTTCCGTCTGCTCGTAGTCACACTTGGGATTCATGCATGTGAACGACGCGAGAAACCTCGTCAGGACCTTCTTCGTTCCCGCCAGCCTGATTGGCCACCCGCACTTCGGGCACTTCATCGGAGATCTCCTTGCATCGCCATGGCAGGAGTATGCCACAGGCCGCCGCTGGGCGTCCCTGGCCCTCGGGTTTCTCGCGGTATAGAATCTGGGCTCACGCTTGATCCAGTTGGTTGATCCA
>DASYQB010000291.1:0-2145 GCA_036005985.1 Candidatus Methylomirabilota bacterium
GCTTCCGGGGATCTTCTGGAGCGCGGGGGTATCCGTCACGCCCGCCCGGATGGCATTGGCGGTGATGCCCCGCGGGGCGAGCTCGGCGGCGAGCTGGCGGATATTCGACTCGAGCGCCGCCTTGGCGGCGGACACCGGGCCGTAGTAGGGCAGGACGCGGGTGCCCCCCGCGGAGGTCATGGCATAGATCCGTCCGCCCGGTCCCATGAGGCCGCGCCCGACCACGTCCTGGGTCCAGTAGACGAGGCTGTTCGCCATCACGTCGAGTGTCATGTCCATCTGCGACTTGATCACCGCGTCCTTCATGGGCTCGGCGATGAAGAGCTTGAGGGTGCCGAAGGCGAGAGAGTGGAGCAGGATCCGGAGCTGGCCCATCTCGCCGGTCGCCGTCAGGACGCGCTCCATCTCACCCGCCACCTCCGCGCGCCGCTCTTCGTCAGCGGCGTTGACGTTGAAGAAGTGGGCCTCGCGCCCGGCGGCCTGGATGTCGGCGAGGACGCGCTGGGCCAGGGGCTGCGTGGACTTCCGGTCGAAGTGCACCCCGAAGATATTGCAGCCCGCTCGGGCGAGGGCGAGGCTCGCCGCCGCGCCGAAGCCCGATGATGCGCCCAGGACAAGGGCCCAGCCGGTGAGCTTGACGGGTTCGGGATCGACGGCCATTACGGTCCTCCCTGTGGAATTCGCGAGCGGCTCATCTTAGCATCCTCGCCGGGGCGGGGCGGAGATCTCCGTGCTACGATGGCCCAACGCCCATGGCCAAGAGCGCCGGCATCGTGCTCATCGGCAACGAGATTCTCTCCGGCAAAGTCATTGACGCCAATGCCGCCTACCTGTGCCGGGAGCTTCGTCAGCTCGGGGTGGACGTCCGGCGCATCACCGTCATCCCCGACGAGGTGGAGCTCATCGCGGCCACCGTCGCCGAGTTCAGCCGGTCGTTCGACCTGGTCTTCACCTCGGGGGGCGTCGGCCCCACTCACGACGACGTCACCATGGAGGGCATCGCCCGTGCCTTCCAGACCCGCGTGATTCGCCATCCCGCGCTGATCCATCTGCTCGAGAGCTTCTATCGGGGGGATCTCAACGAGGCCCGGCTGCGGATGGCGGAGGTGCCGGAAGGCGCCGAGCTGTTCTCCACCGAGACCCTCCGCTTCCCCGCCGTCGTGGTGAAGAACGCGTACGTGCTGCCGGGCGTGCCGGAGATCTTCCGCCAGAAGTTCGAGGCGCTCAAAGAGCGGTTCCGCGAGTCACCCTTTCACCTGTGCTGCGTCTTCGTGAGCATCGGGGAAGGGACGCTCGCCGATCACCTCAACGCGGTGCTCGGCGGGCACCCCGAGCTCATGCTCGGCTCGTACCCGGAGTTCTCGAACGCCGAGTACAAGGTGAAGGTGACGCTCGAGTCCAAGGACAAGGGCTATCTGGATCGGGCGGTGGAGGACTTCCTCGGACGGCTGCCGGAAGGGTCGATCGTCCGCGTGGAGCGGTAGGAAACTCGGAGGGGGGCTCCGCCCCCTTCCGATGCCTCCCCCCGAACAGCATCGGAGGGGGCCTCGACGGCCCCCTCCGAGCCTCCCCCAGGAACCGGATTGCGCCGGCACAGCCGGCGCTCGAACAGCGTTTCCTTCACACGCTCGAAGCCGGCGCTCGAACAAGCAACCTCAATGGCTTTCTTCGACTGGGTCCCGGACTCGGGGCCGAGCGACGTGGCGGGCCTCAGGGCGCGCGCGGGGGTGCGCCCGCGCCGCGGGGTGCGCCGGCCCGGACCTCGACCTTGGCGCCGGCCACGAGCCGGGTCTGGCCGTCGATGACGACGCTCTCGCCCTTCGCGAGCCCCTTGCCGATGATGCTCTCGCTCCCCTGCGTGCGGGCGACCACCACCGGCCGGTTCTCGACGGTGGCATCGGGCTTCACGACGAAGACATAGGGCCCCTGCTGGCCGGTCTGCACTGCCTGGGACGGCACGACGAGCGCGTCGGTCTCGGTGGCGAGCGTGAGCGCGACGTTCACGAACTGCCCGGGCCAGAGCTTCTTCTCCTCGTTCCCGAAGGTGGCCTTGAGCCGAATCGTTCCCGTCGTGGGGTCCACCGCATTGTCCGTGAACGTCACGACGCCACGCACCGGCTTGGCCTCGCCGGCGGGGAGCGCGTC
>DASYQB010000292.1:0-21789 GCA_036005985.1 Candidatus Methylomirabilota bacterium
GACCGACTTCGTGGCGCGCACCGACGATTTCCAGCAGCTCGTGAAGGACATCGCCATGCAGGTGGCCGCCGCCAATCCGCTCTACGTCTCGCGGGAGCAGGTGCCGGAGGCGGTGCTGGCCAAGGAGCGAGAGATCTACGCCCAGCAGATGGCGGATCAGAGGAAGCCGCCCCCGGTTCTCGAGAAGATCGTGGAGGGCAAGATCGAGAAGTTCTACACGGAGATGTGTCTGCTCGACCAGCCCTTCATCAAGGACGGCACCGGCAAGACCCGGATCAAGGACATGGTCGACGGCGCCACCGCCAAGATGGGCGAGCGCGTGGTCGTCAAGCGCTTCGCGCGCTTTCAGGTGGGCGCGGACTAGCACCATGGCCCAGGCCGGGACGCCCGTATACCGCCGCGTCCTCCTGAAGGTGTCCGGCGAGGCGCTGGCCGGCAACCAGGCCTACGGCATCGAGCCCGAGACCATTGGCCGCATCGCGGAGGAGATCCGCGAGGTGATCGGCATGGGCGTGCAGGTGGCGGTGGTCATCGGGGGTGGGAATATCTTCCGGGGCATCGCGGCGAGCGCGGGGGGCATGGACCGCGCCACCGGTGACTACATGGGTATGCTGGCCACCGTCATCAATGCGCTCGCGCTTCAGGACGCCATCGAGAAGGCAGGGGTGGCCACCCGGGTGCTCTCCGCCATCGAGATGCGCGCGGTGTCGGAGCCTTATATCCGCCGCCGCGCCATTCGGCATCTCGAGAAGGGGCGGGTGGTCGTGTTCGCGGCGGGCACGGGCAATCCGTTCTTCACCACGGACACCGCGGGCGCGCTGCGGGCGGTGGAAATCGGGGCCGAGGTCTTTCTCAAGGCGTCCAAGGTGGACGGCATCTATACCGCGGACCCCGCCAAGGATCCGAAGGCGGTCAAACTGCCCCGGGTGGGTTACATCGAAGCCCTCAACCGGGGGCTCGCGGTGATGGACACCACGGCCATCTCGCTCTGCATGGACAACAAGCTCCCCATCGTGGTCTTCGATCTCACACGGCGGGGCAATATCCGGCGCATCGTGTCCGGCGAGGATGTGGGCTCAGTCGTCACCAACGACGCCACGCCACCCAAGGGGTAGAGCCATGCAAGAAGTCATCAAGGATCTCGAAGCGCGGATGCAGGCGGCCACCGACCTCCTCACCCGCGAGTTCTCCGGCGTGCGCACGGGACGTGCCAGCGCCGCCCTCCTCGACAATGTCCGCGTCGAGGCGTACGGCACCCTGACGCCGATCAACCAGCTTGCCTCCGTCTCCGTGCCCGATCCCAAGACCATTGTTATCCAGCCATGGGATACGTCACAGATCGGCAATATCGAGAAGGCCATCCACAAATCCGATCTCGGCATCACCCCGTCGTCCGACGGAAAGGTCGTCCGCCTCACCATGCCCACGCTGACCGAGGAGCGCCGCAAGCAGCTCGCCAAGACGGTGGGCAAGTACGCGGAAGACGCCCGGGTGGCCATTCGCAACGTGCGGCGAGAGGCGAACGACAAGCTCAAAACCATGGCCAAGGACAAGCACGTGTCGCAGGACGACGAGCGCCGTGGTCATGATTCCATTCAGAAGGCCACCGACAAGTTCATCGCCAAGGTGGACGAGCTGGCCAAGAAGAAGGAGCAGGAAGTTCTCGCCATCTAGCCGACGCCCCTCTCGCCCGGAAGAATGGACCCCGTCTCGCGCGGACCGGGTCTTTTGCTTTGCAACGAGCCGAATTGCATAGAATTTGCCCCCGTCGTCACGTAAAATGACGCGATATGGCGCTCAAAGCGGGAGCCGACGCTGCGTCGGCGACGGGGTCGACGCTGGGGGAAGGTGAATTGCGCGAGCGAATTCTCGCGCATCCGCTGCCCCGCCACGTGGCCATCATCATGGACGGCAATGGACGCTGGGCCACGTCGCGCGGGCTGCCGCGCGTGGCCGGGCACGCCGAGGGTGTCAAGGCCGTGCGCAACACGGTGCGGGCGGCGGGAGAGATCGGCGTCGAATATCTCACTCTCTACGCCTTCTCGTCGGAGAACTGGAATCGGCCCAGCCACGAGGTGTCGACGCTCATGAGCCTGCTCGAGCGGTCGATCGATCGGGAGCTGCCCGAGCTGATGCAGCGCAACGTCCGCTTCCGGGTCATCGGGCGCCCCAATGGCGTGCCGCGCGAGGTGCAGCGCCGCATCGACCACGTGGTCCAGACCACCGGCGGCAACACCGGCCTCACCCTCCTCATGGCGTTCAACTACGGAGCGCGCGACGAGATCGTCGACGCCTGCCGGCGTCTCGCCCTCGACGTGCAGGACGGGCGCGTCAAGCCGGAGGAGATCGACGAGGTGCGGGTGGGGCGAGCCCTCTACACCGACGGCATCCCCGATCCCGACCTGCTCATCCGCACGAGCGGGGAGATGCGCGTGTCGAACTTTCTCCTCTGGCAGATCGCCTACACCGAGCTGTGGGTGACGCCCACGCGGTGGCCCGACTTCGAGGCGCGGGATCTCTACCTCGCCGTGGCGGACTTCCAGCAGCGGGACCGGCGCTTCGGGCGAGTGTGATGTCCGAGGCACGCGGCGTGCCGATGCCGACACCGGTCGACGCACGAAGCTCGTCGCGCGCGGGGGAGCTGGCTCGGCGCATCCTCAGCACGGCCGTTCTCCTCCCCGCCTTCGTGTGGATCGTCGTCGGCGCCCCCGCCTGGGCTTTCACCGTCCTGGTCGTGGCGGTGGGCATGCTCGCGAACTGGGAGTTCACGCGCATGTTCGCGCGGTCAGGTGTGCCCGTCCTCCGCGACGCGGGGCTGATCGGGGGCGCCCTCGTCACCCTGGCCTTCGTGCGCCCGGACCGTGCGGGGGCGGCCTTCGCGGTGGTGGTGATCGGGCTCCTCGTGGCCAGCCTCGACCGAGGCACGGGGGGAGCGATGCGGTGGCAGCGCGTAGCCGTGACCCTCCTCGCCGTGTGCTACGTCAACTGGCTGCTCGGACACACCATCCTCCTGCGTGCGCTTCCCGACGGGCTCTACTGGATTCTCCTCCTCGTGTGGATCACCTGGCTGGGCGAGACGGCCGCGTACGCCGTGGGCTCGCTCATCGGGCGTCACAAGCTCGCCCCCGGCATCAGCCCGGGCAAGACGGTGGAAGGCGCGGTGGCCCAGCTCGCGGCGTCGCTGTGCGCGGCCCTGACCGCGGGCGCCTGGCTCTTCCCCGGCCTGCCTTTGCGCGACGCCTTCGTGATCGGCATCATGCTCGGTGTGGTGGGTCAGATCGGCGATCTCGTCGAGTCGGCGCTCAAGCGGAGCGTGGGCACCAAGGACACGGGGCAGGTCATCCCCGGGCACGGAGGCATCCTGGATCGGATCGACGGCCTCCTCTTCAATGCTCCCGCCCTCTTCTACTACGTCACCTACGGACGGGCTCTCCACGCATGAAGCAGTTGACGGTACTGGGGGCCACGGGCTCGGTGGGCAGGCGCGCCCTCGATCTCGTCGCCCACTTCCCGGAACAGTTCCGCGTCGAGGGTCTGGCTGCCCGCGGCTCGAATCCCGGGCTGGTGGCCGAGCTCTGTCGCGCGCATCGTCCGCGCGTGGTCGCCTTGTCGGACGAGGACGCCGTGGATGCGCTCGCGCGGGCTCTCGGGCATCCGCGCCCGGAGATTCTCGGAGGCGCCCGCGGGTTGGTGACGCTGGCCCGTGATCTCGGATCCGACGTGGTCCTCTCGGCCATTGTGGGCGGCGCCGGACTCCTGCCCACCATGGCGGCCATCGAATCCGGCAAGGCGGTGGCCATCGCCAACAAGGAGCCGCTCGTCATGGCGGGCAGCCTCATGACGGCAGCGGCCCGCCGGCACAAGGCACCGCTTCTCCCCGTGGATTCCGAGCACAGCGCCATCTACCAGTGCCTCGAAGGCCAGCAGCGCGGCCAGGTTCATCGCATCCTGCTCACCGCCTCGGGCGGTCCGTTCCGGCGCCTGCCCAAGGCGGAGATGGCCGCGGTCACCGTGGAGGATGCGCTCAATCATCCGACCTGGAAGATGGGAGCGAAGATCACCGTCGACTCCGCCACCCTCATGAACAAGGGGCTCGAAGTCATCGAGGCGCGCTGGCTCTTCGACCTTCCCTCCGACCAGGTGCAGGTAGTGGTGCATCCGCAGTCCATCATTCATTCCATGGTCGAGTACGTGGACGGATCGGTCATCGCCCAGCTCGGCGTGGCCGACATGGGGATCCCCATTCTCTACGCCCTCAACTATCCCGACCGCCTCCCCTGGCCGGGGGAGCGGCTGGACCTGACGAAGACGGGCGCCTTGACCTTCGAGGAGCCCGATGTCGATCGCTTTCCCTGCCTCGCCCTCGCCCGTCAGGCTCTCACCGCGGCAGGCTGCGCGCCCGCCATTCTGAACGCGGCCAACGAAGTGGCTGTCGGCGCTTTTCTCGAGGGCCGCATCGGCTACACTCAAATCGCCGACCTGATCGCCGCCGCCCTCGATGGCGTGCCCGCGCGCGCGCTCGATAGCATCGAGACCTGCGTGGTCGTGGACGGGGAGGCGCGCCGCTTCGTCGAGGAGCGCGTACCGGGCAAGGTCCCCGCCGCCGCGGGGAGGACGGGGCGATGACGACCATCGTCGCCTTCGTGGCCGTCCTCGGCATCCTCATTCTCATCCACGAATGGGGCCACTTCATCGTCGCGCGGCTCTCCGGCGTGGGGGTGGAGCGCTTCTCCATCGGCTTTGGCCCCGTCCTGTGGCGAATCAAGGGCAAGGAGACGGAGTACTGCATCTCCCTCATCCCCATGGGCGGCTACGTCAAGATGGTGGGGGACGACGAGAACCCGCTCGAGGGCGGGCGCACCGGGAGCACGGATCCCGCGCGGTCCTTCAACCTCAAGCCGATCTGGGTACGCTTCCTCATCGTCTTCGCCGGTCCCGGCATGAACTTCGTGCTCGCCGTCGTCCTCGCCAGCCTCGCCTTCATGATCTGGGGCCGGCCCGTGGTGCCTGCGGTGGTGGGGCGGGTGGCCGAGGGCAGCGTGGCCGCGCAGGCGGGTCTCAAGCCCGGGGACAAGATCGTGGCCGTGGACGGCAAGCCCGTCCAGTACTGGGACGAAGTGCAGGCGCTGGTGCAGGAGAGCCGTGGCCGGAAGCTCGCAGTCGAGGTCACCGGCCCGGAAGGCCAGCGCAAGATGGAGGTCGTTCCCCAGCGGGTGGCGGGACGCGACATCTTCGGCGACGAGCAGGATTACTGGGACCTCGGTGCCCGTCAGTCCGCATCCGACTCGGCGAAGATCGGGGAGGTCATACCCGGCGGGCCGGCCGCCGCCGCCGGCCTCAAGCCCGGCGACATCGCGATCTCCGTGCAGGGCCAGCCCACCGCCTCGTGGGACGATCTCGCGGACGCGATCAGCAAACGGCCCGGCCAGCCGACCGAGCTCGGCGTCAAGCGGGGTGACACGACGCTGACCGTGACGGTGACCCCTGCTCCCACTGGCCCCGACGGAAAGGGACGCATCGGGATCAGCCACGCGGTGACGCCCGGTCCGGGCGCGGTCTTCGTGCGGTCCAGTCCCGCGGTAGCAGTGAAGGAAGGCGTACTCAAGACCTGGGAGTGGACGTACATGACGGTCAAGGGCATGTTCAAGCTCGTGACCGCGCAGCTCGCGCCCTCCAATATCGGCGGCCCCATCCAGATCGCGGCGGCGGCGGGGGAGCAGGCGCGCCAGGGCTTCGCGTATCTCACCCTCTTCACCGCGCTGATCAGCGTCAACCTCGCCGTGCTCAATCTCCTGCCCGTGCCTATGCTCGATGGCGGCCACCTGCTCTTCTTCGTCTGCGAGGCGATCCTCGGGCGGCCGATCTCCGTCCGCAAGCGGGAGATCGCTCAGCAGGTGGGCTTCGTGCTCCTCATGATGCTGATGGTCTACGCCGTATACAACGATCTGTCGCGGCTCGACCTCTTCCACCGCTTCTTCCGTTAGCCGGGGGATATCCATGGGCCAATACAACTGCCACGTGTTCGTGTGCACCTCGGGCGAGACGTGCCCGCAACAGGGTGATGTCGAGAAGTACGTCAAGGTCCTGCGCACGGCGGCGGCGCAGGCGGGCAAGCATGCCGAGGTGCGCATCAACAAGGCGGGCTGCTTCTCGCAATGCGGTCACGGGCCCATGATCGTGGTGTACCCGGACAATGTCTGGTACGGAGGCGTTCAGGAGTCCGACCTCCCGGAGATCCTGGAGTCGCACATCCTGGGCGGCCGGCCCGTCAAGCGGCTGATCTACGATCCCGGCGTCCCCGGCGCCAACAAGGTCAAGACGGCGACCTGACGAAATGCGCTGGATCCGCTCGCTCATCCCCACCCTGCGCGAAGACCCCGCGGACGCGGAGGCCATCAGTCACAAGCTCATGGTTCGCGCCGGGCTCGTGCGCCAGCTCGCCGCCGGCATCTACGTCTACCTTCCCCTCGGCCTTCGGGTGATCGACAAAGTCAACCGGGTGATCCGCGAGGAGATGAATGCCATCGGCGGGCAGGAGGTCTCCATGCCTGTGCTCCAGCCCGCGGAGATCTGGCAGCAGTCGGGGCGCTGGGACGCCATCGGCGGAGAGATGTTCCGTCTCAAGGACCGCAACCAGCGGGATATGTGCCTGGGCATGACCCACGAGGAGGTGGTGGCGTGGGTCGCCGCGCGCGAGATCCGCTCCTACCGTGACCTGCCCCAGATCTGGTATCAGATCCAGACCAAGGAGCGTGACGAGGCTCGCCCGCGCTCGGGTGTTCTACGCACCCGGGAATTTCTCATGAAGGACGCGTACACCCTGGATCCCGACGCGGCGGCCCTCGAGGTGTCCTACAACGCCCACAAGCAGGCGTACTGCAAGATCTTCGACCGCTGCGGTATCCGTTACGTGGTCGTCGACTCCGATCCCGGCATGATGGGCGGATCGGGCTCCCACGAGTTCATGGCTCCCTCCGCCGCGGGCGAGGACGACGTCGCCCTGTGCGCGGCCTGCGGGTACGCCGCGAACGTGGAACTGGCCCGCGGCGTGCCGGCGCCCGGGGGACTCCGCGAAGCGGGGGCCCGCGAAGTCGCCACGCCGGAAGCCCGCACCATTGCCGAGGTGGCCGCCCAGCTGAAGGTGGACGCCTCCAGTACCGTGAAGTCCCTCGTCTTCATGGTGGGCGACGTGCCCGTGCTCGCCCTCGTACGCGGCGATCACAATCTCCACGAGCGCAAGCTCGCCCGGGCCCTTCGCGCCGAAGCCCGGCCCGCCCAGCCGGACGAGGTGCGCAAGCACCTCGGGGTGTCGGTGGGCTCCGTCGGGCCGGTGGGGGCTAAGGGCGCTTCCCGTATCGTGGCCGACGAATCGCTCCGGGAGGGCGCCTACGTGGTCGGGGCCAACCGTGACGGCTACCACCTGGTCGGGGTCTCGGTGGGGAAGGATTTCGCGTGCGAATGGGCCGACCTCCAGGTCGCCCTTCCCGGTGAGGGCTGCCCCAAATGTGGCCAGCCGCTCTCCGTGGAGCGGGTGATCGAGGTGGGGAATATCTTCAAGCTCGGCACCCAGTACTCGGAGCCGCTCGGGGCGATGTACCTCGACGAGCAGGGCCAGCAGCGGCCCATCGTGATGGGCTCGTATGGCATCGGCCCCGCCCGCATCGCCGCCGCGGCCGTTGAGCAGCGCCACGACGCCGACGGCATTGTCTGGCCCTGGGCGATCGCGCCGTTCCATGTGCACATCGTTCCCGTGGCCGTCAAGGACGCCGCCCAGATGGCGGCGGCCACCGAGATCGAAAAGCTGCTGGAGGACGCGGGCTTCGACGTCCTCATGGATGACCGTGACGAGCGGGCGGGAGTGAAATTCAAGGACGCCGACCTGCTGGGTGTTCCCATCCGGATCACCGTGGGTAACGCGCTGGCCAAGGAAGGCGTGGTCGAGATCCGCGAGAGGGCCACCCGGGCTGAGTGGAAAGTGCCCCGCGAGCGCGTTCTCGAGGCCGTTCGCAAGATCGTGGACGGGTTGGCGATGCGTTAGGGTACCCTTCCGACCTTCCCCGGGCTATCCGGCCTTGCGGGTGGTGTCTACATGTGCTAAAGTTTTGACAAAAGTGGGCGCCGCCCACTTTTTTGTTCTCTATAGGCAGGGGGTGGCTGGAAATGGACCCGCGGGCGGGTGACGGGGAGGCGTTTCTGGCTAAGGTCGAAGCGGTGGTCTCCCCGGTGCTCGAGGCTCACGGGCTTCAACTGGTTGATCTGCAGTGGCGCCGGGAAGCCCGGCGCTGGGCCTTGCGCTTCTTCGTGGACAAGCCGGGAGGGGCAGGCATCGTCGACTGCCAGCGGCTCAGCCACGAAGCCGCCGATGTAATCGACGTATCGGGGCTGATCTCGGAGAGCTACGATCTCGAGGTCTCGTCCCCGGGGCTCGATCGCGAGCTCAGGACCAATCGCGAATTTGCCTGGGCGGTCGGGAAGGACGTGCGGTGCTGGCTGCGGCAACCCGTCGAGGGCCGCCTGGAGTTCGCGGGGAGGCTGGAAGCGGCCGGTCCCGATCGGCTGGCCATCGCGTCGCCGGATGGGAAGACGGCGGACGTGCCGCGCGCCCTCGTGACGAAGGCGCGGCTGGACCCGCCCTTCCGTCGCAAGTGAAGGCGCAGGGACATGGCAGGTGAAGGCGCTGAGACACGATGAACAAGGAACTCATCTACGTGATCGGGCAGATGGCCACGGAGAAGGGGATCGACAAGGAGATCCTCTTCGAGGCCCTGGAGTCCGCCCTGTTGTCCGCCTCCAAGAAGACCATGGGAGTGGCGGACAATGTCCGCATGGAGCTCGATCGGCACACGGGAGTGCTGAAGGTGTTCGCGCGGAAGAAGGTGGTGGAGACGGTCGCCGACGCCAAGCTCGAGATCACCCTGAGCCAGGCGCGCAAGCTCAATGCCGAGGCGGAGCTCGAAGATGAGATCGAGATCGAGCTGCCTCCCCAGGAGTTCGGCCGCATCGCCGCCCAGACAGCCAAGCAGGTCATTCTCCAGCGCGTGCGGGACGCCGAGCGCGACGCCGTCTACTCCGACTTCATCGACAAGCAGGGGAAGATCATCCGCGGCACCGTGCACCGCATCGAGAAGCGCAACGTGATCGTGGACCTGGGCAAGGCCGAGGCGGTGATCACGGAGCGGGAGCAGATTCCCGGCGAGCGCTACAATCCGAACGATCGCGTGCGCGCCTACGTGCAGGAGGTCAAGAAGACGGCCAAGGGGCCGCAAATCCTCCTCTCGCGCGCCGACGCCGGCTTCCTCGTGCGGCTCTTCGAGGCGGAAATTCCCGAGATCGCCGAGGGCATCGTGCAGGTGAAAGCGGCCGCCCGCGAGCCGGGAGAGCGCGCCAAGGTCGCCGTCATGTCCACCAAGCGTGACGTGGATCCCATCGGCGCCTGCGTCGGCCTGCGCGGCACCCGCATCCAGGTGATCAGTCGCGAGCTCCGCAGCGAGAAGATCGACATCGTCGAATGGTCGGCCGATCCCGCGGTGTTCGTGGCGCGGGCCCTGTCGCCTGCCAAGGTGTCGACGGTGACCCTGGGACCCACCGATCCTACCGGGGAGCCGCGCTCGGTACTCGTCATCGTGCCGGATAACCAGCTCTCGCTGGCCATCGGCAAGCGAGGGCAGAACGCGCGGCTCGCCGCCAAGCTGACCGGACTCCACGTGGACATCCGCAGCGAGGGTGAGGTCGAGGAAGAGCGACGTCTCGCCGAAGAGGAGCTCGTGCAGGGCCGCGAAGCCCTCGCGAGCTTTGCCGGCGTCGGTCCCCAGCTCGTCGAGAAGCTCGTGGAGCACGGCCTCTTCTCTCCGGCGCGTATCGTCCACGCCGGGCTCGAGGTGCTGGAGGCCGTGCCCGGTCTCGGGGAGAAGAAAGCGGCGGGTCTCCTCGCGTCGGCCCAGGAATGGCTGGACCAGCATCCGCCCGCCGCGCCCGAGCACGAGGAAGCGACGGAGGAGGTGGGCGGCACGGGGGAAGGTATGACGGCTCCCGGGGAAGGCGCGGGGGATGCGCCGCCTGAGAGCATGGCGAGGACCTCCGCTGAGTGACCGCGGCGCCTCAGCGAACCTGCATCGGATGCCGGCAGAAGCGGCCCAAGGTCACGCTCCTTCGGCTGGTCCGCGGGGCTGACGGGAGAGTGCAGGTGGATGATGGTGGTCGGGCCGAGGGTCGGGGCGCCTATGTGTGTCCCGACTCCGGATGTCTCGGGAAGGCCTTCAATCCGGGCCGGCTCGGGCATGCGTTCAAGCGGCCCAGCGAGCCGCCCGCATTGGGCGCGGTGGCTATCCTGAACGGCCGGGTCGGGAACGACAAGGCGAGGAGGTAAGCGGGCTGTGGCGGCACGAGTCAAGGTCATCGACCTCGCGAAGGAGTTGGGTGTCACCAGCAAGGATTTGATCGTCGCCCTCGAGGCCATGGGCCAGAAGGGGATGCGCGCCATGAGTCCGCTCCAGGCGGCCATGGCCAATGATCTCCGCGTGAAGCTCGGCCGCGGTCGGGATCTGCCCGAGGAGGCCAAGCCCAAGCGGGCGCCCAAGGCCAAGCCGCCGGTGGACGAGGGTGGAGTGATTGTGGCCCCCAAGGAGAAGACGGGCGAGGCCACGACAGCCCCGAAGACCCCACGCAAGAAGGCCGTCACGATCGAGCCCAAGGAACCGGTGCTGCCCGCGCCGGCCGAGGAGATCAAGCCGGCGGCTACCCTCTTCCGTCACACCGCGGCTCCGGTGGCGGAGCCCGAGCCGTCGCCCGCGCCCGCTCCTCCCGCACCCGTCGTGGTGACTCCTCCGGCACCTTCCATCGCTCCTCCTCCGCCACCGCCGGTGACACCGGCACCCCCGGCACCCCCGCCGGCACCCCCGGTAGTCCGGCGGGAGCCCACGGTGCTCCGTCCGACGCCTCCGCCCGCGCCGGTTGTTCCGTCGCGTCCTCTCGTGCCGCCTGCCGCGGCCGGGCCTTCGGCGCCTCCCGTGGCGCCTCGGCGCGTCGTGCCGACTCCGCCGGCGCGCCCGGCGGCGCCGCCTGTTCCATCGCGGCCTGCCGCTCCCGTCGCACCGGCGCGTTCCGCCGCAGTGGCACCCGTGGCGCCGGCCGCGCCTCCGAAGGTCGAGGTCAAGCCCGAGCCTCCCATGCCCGCGCAGAGGCCCGAGCCGCCCGAGCCTCCGGTCGAGATCAAGCGCGAGCTGATCAAGCTCCCGGAGTCGGTGACGGTCGGCGAGCTGGCTGCGGCCATGCGCCACAAGTCCGGTGAAGTGATCAAGGCGCTGCTCGAGCTGGGGGTCATGGCCACGGTCAACGAGGTCCTCGATCCGACCGCGGCCAAGCTGGTGGCGGACAAGTTCTATTTCGACGTCGAGATCCGCTCGCTCGAGGGCGACATCCTCGAGGAGGAAGAGACGGATCCGAGTCAGCTCAAGCTGCGGCCGCCCGTGGTCACGGTTATGGGTCACGTCGACCACGGCAAGACCTCGCTCCTCGACGCGATTCGGACGACCAAGGTCGCCGAGCGCGAGGCGGGTGGCATCACCCAGCACATCGGCGCATACCAGGTCGACACCTCACATGGGAAAGTCACCTTCCTCGACACCCCGGGCCACGAAGCCTTCACGGCCATGCGCGCCCGCGGCGCCCAGGCCACGGACATCGTGATCCTGGTGGTGGCGGCGGACGACGGCGTGATGCCGCAGACGGTCGAGGCGGTGAATCACGCGAAAGCCGCCAACGTGCCCATCCTCGTGGCCGTGAACAAGATCGACAAGCCGGGCAGCGAGCCCGATCGCGTGAAGCGGGAGCTGGCGAACCTGGGTCTGGTGCCCGAAGACTGGGGCGGTCAGACCATCTTCATCCCGACCTCCGCGAAGCGTGGCGACGGCATCGCCCAGCTCCTCGAGATGACCGCTCTCCAGGCGGAAGTGCTCGAGCTGCGCGCGAACCCGAACCGGGCGGCCCGCGGCACCATCGTGGAAGGCCGTCTGGACCGCGGCCGCGGCCCCGTGGCCACCGTGCTCATCCAGTCGGGCACGCTCAAGGACGGCGATGCGGTGGTGGTGGGGCAGCACTCGGGTCGCGTGCGCGCCATGTTCAGCGATCGCGGCAAGAAGGTGACGAAGGCCGAGCCGTCCGACCCCGTGGAGATCCTCGGGCTCTCCGGAGTGCCGCAGGCGGGCGACACGCTCCTCGTCGTGGCCGACGAGCGCAAGGCGCGGCAGATCGCCACCGTCCGCGCGGACCGGGAGAAGCTCAAGGGCAAGGGCGCGGCCCGCGTCACCCTGGAAGACCTGCACAAGCAGATCGAGGCGGGCGAGGTGAAGGAGCTCAGGCTCGTCCTCAAGGCCGACGTGCAGGGCTCGGTGGAGGCCCTCACGGAGTCGCTGGAGCGCCTGTCCACCGACGAGGTCCGGCTCAAGGTCATTCACGGGTCGGTGGGCGCGGTCAACGAGTCGGACGTCATGCTCGCCTCCGCCTCCAACGCCATCGTGCTCGGCTTCAACGTCAAGGCCGAGCCCAAGGCGGCGAGCCAGGCCCAGGCCGACGGGGTCGACCTCCGGAACTACAGCGTCATCTACGACGTCCTCAACGACGTCAAGGCGGCCCTCAGCGGCATGCTCGCTCCCGAGATCCGCGAGACCGTGCACGGTCGCGCCCAGGTGAAGCAGCTCTTCCCCATCTCCAAGGTGGGGACGATCTTCGGCTGCGCGGTGATCGAGGGGAAGATCATCCGCACGGCGCGGGTGCGCATCAAGCGGGGGGACACCGTCCTCGGGGAGAACTCCCTCAGCTCGCTCAAGCGCTTCAAGGACGACGTGCGCGAGGTGCTGCAGGGGCTCGAGTGCGGCATCGGCGTCGAGGGCATCAAGGGCGTCCAGCCCGGCGACATCATCGAGGCCTTTACCACGGAAGAGGTCGCGCGGACCCTCTAGCATGTCGGCGGCGCGGGTGGCGGTCGGCACCGTCGAGCTGCACCTGCCGGACGTGGGGTCGCTCAAGGGCAAGCGCCACGTCCTGAAGGGCCTCAAGGACAAGCTCCGCCAGCGCTTCGAGATCTCCGTCGCAGAAGTGGATCACCACGACGCATGGCAGCGCGCCACCCTGGCCGTGGCCTGCGTCTCCGGCGACTCGCGTCACGCCAACGAGGTCATCTCCAAGGCGCTCGACTACATCGAGGACAATGTGGACGGCTACGTGACCGACATCCAGGTGGAGATCTTGTAGGGTGCAAGGGAAGCGGCTCGAGCGCGTCAATCAGCTCATCAAGGAGGAGATCTCCGCCGTCCTCCAGCGCCAGATCAAGGATCCGCGCCTGGGCTTCGTGACGGTGACCGAGGTGGACACCACCGCGGATCTCAAGCTCGCCCGCGTCTACGTATCCGTGCTGGGGCCCGAGGACCAGTGGGCGAAATCCTTCAAGGCCCTGGAGAGCGCGCGGGGCTTCGTGTGGAACTGGCTCCGCAAGCACCTCGACCTCCGTGTCACCCCCCAGATCATTTTTCGCCCCGACCGCTCCATGGAGCACGCCGCCCACATCCAGTCGCTTCTCGCCGGGCTCAAGTCCCAGGAAGCGGAGGAGAGCGAGTGATGGACGGGCAGGGCTCGGGCTTCTCCGTGAAGCCGCCTGACGATCTGACGGCTGCCCTCCGTGATCCCCAGGGCACCGTACTCTGCCTCGGTCACGTGCATCCGGACGGCGATGTGCTGGGCACGCTGTTCGGCCTGGGGCTGGCCTTGAGCGCGGCCGGCGCCTCCGTCACCTTCGCCGGCCCGCACCCCGTCCCCGGCGTGCTCGCCTTTCTGCCCGGATCAGACCGCTGGAACGTGTGGAAGACGGCGCCCACGACCTACGACGTGATCGTCATGACCGACTGCCCCAACCCGGACCGCTCGGAAGGCTTGCTCGAGGGCGCCCGCGGACCGCAGAGCCGGGTGCTCAATGTCGATCACCATCCGGACAACCGTCGCTACGGCACCGTCAACTGGATCGATCCCTCGGCGGCCGCTACAGGGGAGATGATCTTCGACCTCGTGAAGGCTCTCGGGCTCCGGGTCACGCCCGCCGTCGCCCTCAATCTCTTCACGGCCGTGCACACCGACACGGGCTCCTTCCGCTATTCCAACACCACGCCGCGGACCTTCCGGATCGCCGCCGAGCTCACGGCGGCGGGCGCCGATCCGTCGCTCGTGTCGGACCGCCTCTACCAGCAGCGCGCTCCGGACTCGCTCGTCCAGCTCGGTGAGGTGCTGCGTCTGATCCAGGTGAGCGAGGACGGCCGGATCGCCTGGCTCGCGGTGCCTCGCGGCCTCGTCTCGCGTGAGTTTCTCGACGCGGAGGACCTCGTGGGCTACCCGCGCTCCGTGGGCGGGGTGAAGGTGGCCGTGCTCCTCCGCGAAGAAGGGCCGGGGACCATCAAGGCGAGCCTCCGCGCCAAGGGCGACGTTCCCGTGAACGCCATCGCCCACCGCTTCGGCGGCGGCGGCCACGAGAATGCCGCGGGCTGCACGCTCTCCGGCACGCTCGAGGGGGCCACCGCGATGCTTCTCGAGGCGGTGAGGGAATCGCTGGACGCGGTGCGGCCGCGATCGCCGAAGTGATCCGCGACACACGCTCCGGCATCCTGCCCGTCGACAAGGGGCCGGACGTGACCTCGTTTCAGGTCGTGGCGCAGCTGCGTCGGGTGCTCCGCGCCCCCAAGATCGGCCACGGCGGCACCCTCGATCCCGCCGCCACCGGGCTCCTGCCCATCTTGATCGGCGAGGCGACCAAGCTCACGCCCTATCTCGTGGAGCTCGACAAGGAATACCTGGCCACGGTGAGACTGGGCGTCTCCACCAACACCCAGGATCTCGCGGGCGCCGTCCTCGAGAGCCGGCTCGTTCCGGAGCTCGACGAGGCGTCGATCGGCAAGGCCCTCGCGCCTTTCGTGGGACTCATTCGCCAGGTGCCGCCCATGTACTCCGCCCTTCACCACGAAGGGCGGCGCCTGTACGAGCTGGCGCGGGAGGGCGTGGAAGTCGAGCGCCAGGCTCGGGAGGTCACGGTCCACGCCATTCATCTGGAAGCGCTCACCCTGCCCGACCTCGTGCTCCGGGTCACCTGCGGCAAGGGCTTCTACGTGAGGACCCTCGCCGCCGATCTCGGCGCGGCCCTCGGCACGGGTGGGGCTCTCGCCCGGCTCGTGCGGACGCGGGTGGGACCGTACCGGCTCGAAGAAGCGGCCCCGTGGAACCTCGTCCTCTCGGCACGGGACGGCGAGTCTCTGTGGGCGCGCGCGCTTCCCCCGGACTCGGCCCTGCAGGCGATGCCGGCGGCACGACTCTCGGAGCCGGCCACCCGCGCCTTCGCGAATGGCCAGTCGGTGACGGAGCCGGGCGCGCCGGGCCTCGTCCGCGTCTACGGCGCGGATGGAGCGCTCGTCGGCATCGGCGTCCGGCGCGGCGCCCTCCTGAAGCCCGAACGCCTCCTCCATGCGGATACTCCGCGGTCTCGCGTCCTACCCGCCTGATCTGCGCCCGTGCGTGACCGCGCTGGGTGCCTTCGACGGCATTCACCTCGGCCACGCGCTGCTGATCAGCACCGCCGTGGAGCGTGGACGCGCCCTCGGGCTGCCCTCGGTGGTGTGCACCTTCGATCCCCATCCCGCGAGCGTGCTCTGGCCAGACCGTGCCTCGCGGCCCATCGCCACCCTCGATGACAACCTCGAGCGCATGAAGGGACTGGGCGCCGACGCGGCCCTGATCATTCCCTTCACCCTGGAATTCTCCCGCATGGAGGCGGAAGCGTTCGTGGACGACATCCTCGTGCGCACCCTGGGCGTGCGCGAGGTGGTGGTGGGCTTCAACCATACCTTCGGCCACGACGCGCGGGGCACGGCGGCGCTTCTCGCCGAGCTCGGGCTGCGGCGCGGCTTCACCGCGCGCGTCCTCCCGCCGTTCCGGCTCCAGGGCCAGACCGTTTCCTCCGGCGCCATACGCCATCGTCTCGGTGAGGGCGACGTGAGCCGGGCGGCGGAGCTGCTCGGTCATCCGTACGCCATCACGGGCACGGTGATGCGCGGGGCGGGGCGGGGAAGGACCCTCGGCTTTCCCACCGCCAACCTCAAGCCCGACCGCCCGCTCGTGCTCGCCCCCGGCGTCTACGGCGCCCGCGCCTCGTGGGAGGGCGGGGCCGCCGACGCCGTGGTCAACGTGGGCTATCGCCCCACCTTCGGCGAGAATCAGTACTGGGTCGAGGCATACCTTCTCGATTTCTCCGGCGACCTCTATGACCGGACGCTCCGGATCGAATTTCTCGAGCGGATCCGCCCCGAGATGAAATTCTCGGGCGTGGACGCTCTCAAGGCGCAGGTGATGGCCGACATCGAGGCGGCGCGAGCCCGCCGCGATCGTCGGGAACGCTCGTCGTAGAGAGCCTCCGCGCCTTTACAGGTCTGTGACGGCGTGCTAAACTTGCAGTGTCCTTGCACGTTTAGGCCATCCATACGAACCCGTCCCGTCGGAGCCGCAGTCAGGGCCCTGGGGGCGTGGCGATTGGGGGGGGAACCCCCGGGAGGATTCCAGCATGCGGCTGTCCCTTGACAGGAAGAAGGGTCTCATCGAGCAGTTCAAGACCCACGACGGCGACACCGGATCACCGGAAGTGCAGATCGCGCTCCTGTCCGAGCGCATCAACGGTCTGACCGACCACTTCAAGACCCATCAGAAGGATCACCACTCGCGGCGCGGCCTGCTCATGCTCATCGGCAAGCGCCGCGGGCTCCTTGAATATCTCAGAAAGAAGGACGCGGAGCGATACCGCGTCCTGACGGATAAGCTCGGAATCCGCAAGTGACCGCGGGCTCCGGCTGGCTTCGATCCTCGACGGCCCGGACATGCCGGGCTCGCACGACCCACGTTACTCTCACCCCTGAATCAGCCCGGGCACCGCGTGCTGCCGCCTCATCACCGGCCGCCGACGCTTTGATGGCTGCCCACGCCAACATGGCTGGAGAAAGATCATCCTCATGACGACGAGTCACTCCGTACAAACGAAGCTCAACGGCAACGCAGTCTCGATCGAGACGGGCAAGGTCGCCAAGCAGGCCGACGGCGCGGTGGTCGTACGCTGCGGCGGCACCATGGTGCTGTCCACCGTGGTGGCCTCGCGGTCGGCCATGGAAGGCCGCGATTTCCTCCCTCTCACCGTGGAGTATCGCGAGAAGGCCTACGCGGGCGGAAAGATTCCCGGCGGCTTCTTCAAGCGCGAGGGCCGGCCGGACGAGAAGGAAACGCTGACCTGCCGCCTCATCGACCGCCCCATTCGCCCGCTCTTCCCCAAGGGCTTCCGCAACGAGATCCAGGTGATCAACCTGGTCATCTCGGCCGACAACGAGAACGACCCCGACGTGCTCGCCATGATCGGCACCTCGGCCGCCCTCTCGCTCTCCGGCATACCCTTCGCGGGCCCTATCGGGGCCGCGCGCGTAGCCATGGTCGACGGCAAGCTGGTGGTGAATCCGACGTATGCCCAGCAGGCGACGGCCACTCTCGAGATCGTCATGGCGGGCACCGAGGAAGCGGTCCTCATGGTCGAGGCGGGGGGCAAGGAGATTGCCGAGGACCAGATGCTCGAGGCCCTCGCCTTCGGCCACGAGCAGTGCAAGCAGCTCGCGCGCATCCAGAAGGAGCTGATGGCGCAGGCGGCCAAGCCACGCTGGGCTTTCGACGCCCAGGCGGGGGCCGATCCCGCCCTGCAGAGCAAGGTGCAGCAGGTGGCGACTCCCCGCGTGGTGGAGGCGCTCGCCATCCATCAGAAGCAGGCGCGAGCCGAAGCGCTGTCCGCCGCCTTCGAGGCGACCTGGATCCATCTCGTGACGGTGGATCACGTGCCGGACGAGCCGGCGATGAAGGCCAAGGCGCACGAGTACTTCGAGAAGGTCGAGAAAACCGAAGTCCGACGGCTCATCGTGGACAAGGGCATCCGCGTCGACGGGCGCAGCGTCAAGGAAGTGCGTCCCATCTGGTCCGAGGTCGGCTACCTGCCCCGAGCCCACGGATCCGCCCTGTTCACGCGGGGCGAGACCCAGGCCCTCGTGGCGGCGACCCTCGGCACCAAGAACGACGAGCAGAAGCTCGAGTCGTTCGAGGGCGACAGCTACCGCAACTTCATGCTCCACTACAACTTCCCGCCCTTCTCCACCGGCGAGGTCAAGCGCTTCGGCACGGCGGGACGGCGCGAGGTTGGCCACGGCGCCCTCGCCCATCGCGCCATTTCCGCGGTGCTTCCCGCCAAGGACGTCTTCCCGTACACCATCCGCATCGTGTCCGAGATCCTCGAGTCCAACGGCTCGTCGTCGATGGCCACGGTGTGCGGGGCCTCCATGTCGCTCATGGATGCCGGAGTGCCCCTCAAGTCGCCGGTGGCGGGTATCGCCATGGGTCTCGTCAAGGACGGCGACAAGGTCGGCATCCTCACCGACATCATGGGCAGCGAAGACCACTACGGCGACATGGACTTCAAGGTCGCGGGCACCGACAAGGGCATCACCGCGCTCCAGATGGACATCAAGATCGCCGGCGTATCCGTGGACATCATGCGCCAGGCCCTCGCCCAGGCGCGCGAGGCCCGGCTCCACGTCCTCGGGAAGATGGCCGAGACCATCAAGACCGCGCGCACGGGATTGTCCGAGTACGCCCCCCGCTTCGTCACCATCAAGATCCGGCCGGAGAAGATCCGCGAGATCATCGGCCCCGGGGGCAAGGTCATCCGCGGCATCCAGGAGAAGACGGGAGCCAAGATCGACGTGGAGGACGACGGCAAGGTGACGGTGTTCTCCTCCTCCTCGGAGAAGGCGCAGATGGCCGTGGACATCATCCAGGACATCTGCCGCGAGGCGGAGCTCGATCGCATCTATCTCGGCAAGGTCAAGAGCATCAAGGAGTTCGGGGCCTTCGTGGAGATCATGCAGGGAACGGAGGGGCTCCTGCACATCTCCCAGATCGCCGAGGCGCGTATCCGCGCGGTGGGGGACGTGCTGACCGAGGGCGACGAGGTTCTCGTCAAGGTGATCGAGATCGACGGCAACGGCAAGATCCGCCTCTCGCGCAAGCAGGCCCTGCGCGACCAGCCGGCCCTCGCCGACAAGGAGAAGCTGAAAATCGCTCCCACCACCGCCGGCGCCTGATGCCGTGCCGAGCCGCGGAGTGACAGCAGGGGGTCGCGCGGACACTTACCGCAAGACGGTGCTGCCGAACGGCGTCCGGGTGGTGACCGAATCGCTTCCCTGGGTTCGCTCCGTGGCGGTGGGCATCTGGGTGGAGACAGGCTCGAGGGTGGAGCCGCTCGAGCGGGGGGGCATCTCCCACCTCATCGAGCATCTCGTCTTCAAGGGCACGCAGACGCGGTCGGCGGAAGACATCGCGCGCGCCATCGACTCCGTGGGCGGCCACATGGACGCTTTCACCGCCAAGGAGCACACCTGCTTTTACGTGGGCGTGCTCGATCAGCATCTGGAGATGGCGGCCGACCTCCTCTCCGACGTGCTCTTGCATCCGCGCTTCGACGCCGGCGACATCGAGCGGGAGAAGGCGGTGGTCTTCCAGGAAATGAAGATGGTGGACGACACCCCCGACGATCTCGTCCACGATCTCTTCGCCGAGAAGGCATGGCCCGGGCACCCCCTGGGCCGCCCCATTCTCGGGCGGCGGGAGGTTGTCGAGAAGCTGGACCGGGAAACCATCCTCGGGCACTTCCGCGGCGAGTACGCGCCGGCCCGCGTGACGGTGGCGGTGGCGGGCAACGCCGAGCATGACCGGGTGGTGGAGGCGTTTGCCGGCCGCTTCGAGGACTTCCGCGGTCCGGCCACCATCCATGTGGAGGAGGCGCCCGTCCTCCTGCCCGGCGTGCATCTGATCTCCAAGCCCCTCGAGCAGGTGCAGGTGGTCATGGGCTTCCCGGGAATCTCCGAAGTCTCCCCGGAGCGGTACGCGCTCTATCTCATGAACGACATCATGGGCGGCAGCATGTCTTCCCGGATCTTCCAGGAGGTGCGGGAGCGGCAGGGGCTCGTCTACTCCGTCCATTCCGGCGCCCAGCAATTCCGCGACAGTGGGGTGCTCTACCTGTACGCGGGCACGGAGACGGGCAACTTCGGCAAGGTCCTCAAGGCCTTCATCAAAGAGGTGCGTGCGCTCAGGAAGGACGGCGTCACCGCCGAGGAGCTGGGGCGGGCCAAGGACCACCTCAAGGGCAGCCTCATGCTGTCCCTCGAGTCGTCCTCCTCGAGGATGAACCGCCTCGCCAAGCAGGAGCTCCGCTTCGGCACCTTCCACTCGATAGACGAGATGCTGAGCCAGATCGACGCCGTGCGCTCCGAGGAGATCGACGCCCTCATCCAGCGCCTCCTCGACGAGGAGCAGCTCTGCCTGGTCACCCTGGGCCCCGTGACGAAGAAGAACCTTCCCCGCGAGATGGTCCGCGCGTGATCCCTCGATACTCGCGGCCGGAGATGGCGCGCCTGTGGAGCCAGGACGCCAAGTACGAAGCGTGGCTCAAGGTGGAGCTCGCGGTGTGCGAGGTCTACGCCAAGCGCGGCATCATCCCCGCGGAGGCGCTCGGCCGCATCAAGGCCAAGGCACGCGTGTCCGCCTCCCGCATCGATGAGATCGAGGCCACGACCCGGCACGACCTCATCGCGTTTCTGACCAATCTCGAGGAATCCATCGGCGCCGACTCGCGCTACGTCCACATCGGCCTGACCTCCTCCGACGTGGTGGACACCGCGCAGGCCCTCCAGATGGTCGCGGCCTCCGATCTCCTCCTCGCGGGGCTGGAGCGCTTCCGGGAAGCCCTCCGGAGTCTCGCCCTCCGTCACAAGGAAACCCTCTGCGTCGGGCGTACCCACGGCATTCACGCCGAGCCCATGGTGTTCGGGCTCAAGCCCGCCCTCTGGTTCACCGAGGCGGGGAGAAACCTGGAGCGGCTGCGGCGGGCCAGGGAGGCGGTCGGCGTGGGGAAGATCTCCGGCGCCGTGGGCACCTTCGCCCATATCGATCCCGACGTGGAGGAGGAGGCCTGCCGCCTCCTCGGCCTCGAGGCGGCGCCGGTGTCCACCCAGATCGTCCAGCGGGATCGTCACGCCGAGTTCTCCTCGACGCTCGCCATCGTCGCCGCCTCCCTCGAGAAAGTCGCCACGGAGATTCGCTCGCTGCAGCGCACGGAGATTCTCGAGGCGGAGGAGCCGTTCACGGAAGGGCAGAAGGGCTCGAGCTCCATGCCCCACAAGCGAAACCCCGTCTCGTGCGAGCAGGTGTGCGGGCTGGCCCGGCTCGTCCGCACCAACTCGCTGGCCGCTCTCGAGGACGTCGCCCTCTGGCACGAGCGGGACATCAGCCACTCCTCGGTGGAGCGCGTGATCCTGCCCGATTCGACGCTGCTCGTGGACTACATGCTGCACCAGATGACCCGGATCGTGGAGGGGCTGCAGGTCTACCCGGAACGGATGCGCGAGAACATGGAGCGGAGCTTCGGCCTCATGTTCTCCCAAAGAGTGCTCCTGCGCCTGGCCGAGACGGGACTGCCGCGCCAGCAGGCCTACGAGATCGTGCAGAAGAACGCCATGCGGGCCTGGAGCGAGCGGACTTCCTTCCGCGACCTGCTCGCGGCCGATCCCGCGGTCACGGCGCGCCTGGCTCCCGCCGCGCTGGCCGAGTGCTTCGACCCCGCGTGGTATCTCCGGAACGTCGACGCCATCTACCGCCGCTTGAACCTCCTCTGACCTCGGG
>DASYQB010000293.1:0-4075 GCA_036005985.1 Candidatus Methylomirabilota bacterium
CGAGGTGCTCGTGCCCGCCCACACCGCCTTCCCTACCGTGGAGGCGATGTGCTTCGCCGGCGTCACCCCGGTCTTCGTGGACGTCGACGACACGTATACCGTCGACGTCAAGGACGCCGACGCGAAAGTTACCCCGCGCACAGTCGGCTTCATCCCCGTGCACCTCTACGGCCATCCCGCCAATCTCACGACAATCCAGGAGCTCTGCGCCCGGCACAAGCTCTGGCTCCTCGAGGACTGCGCGCAGGCGCACGGAGCGGCCTGGCAGGGCAACAAGGTGGGCTCCTTCGGCCGCGCCGCCGTGTTCTCGTTCTACCCGTCGAAGAACCTCACCGTGATGGGGGACGGTGGCCTCCTCGTGACGGATGACGACGACGTGGCCGCTCGCTGCCGGCGGCTCCGCGACCATGGCCGCACGAGCAAGGACATCCACGTCGAGGTAGGCTTCAACCTGCGCTTCAACGACATACAGGCGGCGGTGGGGCGGGTGCTCCTGCGCCGGCTCGACGCCATGAACGAGCAGCGCCGCCGGCTCGCCGCTCGCTACACGGCGGGGCTGGCCAGCCTGCCTCTCGTGCTGCCCTCGGAAGCGCCGGGCGCGCGCCACGTCTATCATCTCTACGTGGTCGCCACGCCCGAGCGCGATCGGCTCGCCGCCTTTCTCAAGGACCAGGGCATCGCCACGGGCATCCACTATCCCGTCCCCTGTCATCGCCAGCCCGCCGTGGAATACCTCTCGCCGGGACCGCTCGAGCACACCGAGCGCATCGTCAAGCAGATCCTGACCTTGCCCATTTCCGCCGGCCACCGGGAGTCGGAGATCGACGAGGTCGTGGCCGCGGTGCGGGCCTTCTTCACGAAGTGACCGGGCCGCTTCGCGTCCTCCAGCTCTACCCGAAGAGCGACTACTTCACCGGGGCCGCTGTCCAGCTCCTCGGGCTGTCCCGCGGCCTCCACGGCCGGGGGCATCACGTGATCGTGGCCACGCGAGCAGGCGGCGGGTGGGCTGAGAAGTGCGCGGCGGCCGGCCTGCCCTACTACGCCGTCCCCATGCGCTCAGAGCTCGACGTCAAGTCCGTGGCCCCCCTCGTGCGCATCCTGAAGCGTCACCGCATCCAGATCGTCCACGCGCAGAAGGGTCGCGCGCGAACCCTCGCCATGATGGCGAGCCTCTTCACGAGGATCCCCGTGCTCATTCTCAATCGGGGGGTGAGCTTTCCCCTCGACGGCTTCAACCGCCTCGGCTACACGACGAAGCGTGTCACGGCCATCGTCGCCGTCTCGGAGTCCATCAAGCGTGGGCTGATCTCGCGAGGCGTGCCCGCGGACAAGATCGAGGTGATCCATTCGGGGACGGATACCGAGCGCTTTCACCCGGGCGTCGACCGACTTCGCGTGCGCCGCGAGCTCGGCCTGGGGCCCGAGCACTACCTCGTGACCCAGATCGGCCTCCGCAGCCAGAAGGGCAACGACGACACGCTGGACGCCATGAAGATCGTGGCGGCCAAGGCACCCCAGGCACGCCTCCTCTTCGTGGGCGCCAACGAGGCGAAGGCCGCCATCTTCCGGGAGAAGGCGGCGGCACGGGGACTCTCGGACCGGATGCTCATCCTCCTCTACCGGGACGATGTTCCGGAGATCCTCGCCGCGAGCGACGTGTGCGTGGATGCCTCCTACGAGGGACTCGGGCTCACCGGCTCGCTGCGCGAAGCCCTCGCCGTGGAGACTCCCGTCATCGGCACCGAGATCGAGGGCAACCCTGAGCTCATCGAGCATGGAGAGACCGGCTACCTCTTTCCGTCGCGGGACATCGACGCTCTCGCCCGCTCCATCCTCCGCATGGTCGAGGATCCGGAACGCGCGCGGACGATGGCGCGGGCGGGCCGGAAGCGAGTGGAGGCGGAGTTTTCCATGATGGCGAAGATCGACCGCACCGAGGCGCTCTACCGTCGCCTTCTGAGTGCCCGACGCCCCGTCTGATGGCGGCCAAGCCCTCCTATCGCCTCCTCCTGCGGCTGTGGCCCTATCTCCGGCCTTATCTTCACTGGCTCGTCATCGGGGGCGCCCTCGCCCTCGTGGTGTCCAGCGCCGAGGGGTTCATCGCCTGGCTGGTCAAGCCCGCCCTCGACGATATCTTCCTGAAGCGGGACCTCGTCATGCTCAAGCTCATCCCCCTCCTGCTCCTCGGCGCGTACATCGTCAAGGGCATGGGACGCTACGGCCAGTCCTACCTGATGGCCGCGGTGGGCGAGCGCGTGATCGCCCGCATCCGGCGCGAGCTCTACCGTCACATCCAGGGCATGTCGCTGTCGTTCTACTCGCAGATGCACTCGGCCGAGCTGATGATCCGCGTGGTCAACGACGTCAACCGCCTCGCCCGCCTCGCCTCCACCGTGCTGGTGATGGCCGTGCGCCAGGTCGCCACCATCGTGGCCCTCCTCACCGTGATGTTCATCCGGGAGTGGGTGCTCGCCCTCATCGCGGTGGTCATCTTCCCCGCGGTGGGCGTGCTCTTCCGCGCGCTGGGACGGAAGCTCTACAAGATCGCGAAGCGATCGCAGGAGAAGATCGGCGAGCTGAACATCGTGCTGCAGGAAGCCTTCACCGGTAACAAAATCGTCAAGGCCTTCGGGCGGGAGCGCCTTCAGCAGGAGCGCTTCGACGGGGTCAACGATCGGCTCCTGCGCCTCGCCCTCAAGGACCAGCGCGTGGATCTCCTCGCCGAGCCGCTCATGGAGATCCTGGGCGCGGTGGGCATCATGGGCGCGATCTGGTACGGTGGCTACCGGGTGATCAGCGGGGCGCTCACCCCGGGCGAATTCTTCTCCTTCACCGCGGCGGTCATTCTTCTCTACGGGCCCGTGCGCCAGCTCGGGCGCATGATGAACACGGTGCAGCAGTCGCTCTCCTCGGTGGAACGGGTCTTCGAGATTCTCGACCTGCCGCCCACCATCTCCGACCGCCCCGGGGCCACGGCCATCGCCGGCTTTCACCACGGGCTCGTCTTCGAGAACGTGTCATTCCGCTATCCCGACGCGCCGGAGGACACCCTGGCCGACATCTCCCTCACCGTGGCCAAGGGCGAGATGGTCGCCTTCGTGGGCATGTCGGGGGCGGGCAAGACCACGCTCATGGACCTCGTGCCGCGGTTCCACGACGTCCTCTCCGGCCGGATCGTGCTCGACGGCCACGACATCCGCGACCTCTCCGTCACCTCGCTGCGCGCCCTGATGGGCATCGTCACCCAGGAGACTTTTCTCTTCGCCGATTCCATCGGCTACAACATCGCCTACGGCCGGCCCGGAGCGAGCCAGGCGGACGTCGAGCGCGCGGCGCGGATGGCCCAGGCCCACGAGTTCATCGCCGCCCTGCCCGACGGCTACGCCACCCCGGTGGGCGAGCGCGGGGTTAAGCTCTCGGGCGGTCAGCGCCAGCGTCTGGCCATCGCCCGCGCCTTCCTGAAGGACCCGCCCATTCTCATCCTGGACGAGGCGACGTCGGACCTGGACGCGGAGAGCGAGTTCCTCGTGCAGCAGGCGCTGGGGGAGCTGATGAAGAACCGCACGGTGCTGGTGATCGCGCACCGGCTGGCCACGGTGAAGCATGCGGACCGCGTGGTGGTCGTCCACAACGGCAAGCTCGCGGAGGTGGGTACGCACGAGGCCCTCATGGCACGTGAGGACGGCATCTACCGCCGGCTCGCCACCCTGCAGTCCCTCGACGCCCTGACTTCGAGTTAGGTCGCGCTTCCTTCAGGGTGTTCGCCGTCTAGACCGCCGGGCGCGGCAGGGGGCTCCCCTCCGTGGACCACGCTGAGCCGCAATCCCCGGGGCCACTCTAGCCCGCCACGAGATGTTGGTTTGGCGCTTCGAAGAATCTCCCCAGAAGATACGGGTCCACGGAGGGGAGCCCCCTGCCACACCCGACTCACGCCATCGCAAACAACGACGGCCCTCGAAGGCGTTCGAACATACAGGCGGCGTTCAATTTGCGCCGCAGCAATCATCGGACACGCGGAGCGGGCGGGGGTGGGGGGAGGTGGCCTCCCAGGGCCCGTATCTTCTGCGGAGTTTCT